>JAEWWQ010000262.1 GCA_023458855.1 Bacillota bacterium | reverse complement strand
TCATTGCAGTAACGCCGCTCGGAAGCGATAATTATTTATATCCAAATATAAATAACTTATTTTTAGTTGCACCGTTTGTATTATATCGGATAGGGCATCACATAAAAAGCGAAATACCGATTTCAATCGGAAAGATTCAGATAGACAGGTTTCCAATTAAGGCTATGCTGGTTATGGTAATCGCTATCACATTACTGCAAAGCACTGGCTTTGGATTCACATTTGTATTCCGGGATGGTACATCAGGTGAAAAACGAGATACCAGGATTTACAAAAATGATGTATTATATGGGATGTATACGAATCGGGAAAATGCAGAGACCATAGAAGGAATTACAGAATATTGTGAACAGCAGGGATTATTGGGGAAGAAGGTCATTCTTTATGGAAATATACCGGCAATGTCCTGTTTTCTTAAGATGCCGGCGGCATTATCGACCACATGGCCGGATCTTGCCAGCTATACCGTAGAGACAATGAAAAAGGATATTGCACTGATCAGACAGGCGTCGGGTGGCGATGACCGTCCGGTGATTATCGTAAGTTCCGGATTTGGCGCATGGCTTACGGAGGATCTGGAGGCAATGAATTATTTTGAGGTGTCTCCGGAAAAATATGATAAGGATGAGAAGGCAAAGCTTATCCGTAATCTGATATTAGACATGCAATATGAACAGACATATACAAACAGTAAGTTTGCAGTATTTGAATAAAAAGGAGGAGGATACGATGATAAACTTTAACGTACCACCATATACAGGAAAAGAAATGGACTATATTAAGCAGGCTGTCGAGAATCAGAAAATCTGTGGAGACGGCGAATTTACTAAGAAATGCAATGCATGGATAGAAGAAAGAACGGGTACGGCAAAGTGTCTGCTGACAACCTCCTGTACACATGCAACGGAACTGGCGGCATTACTTGCAGATATTCAGGAAGGCGATGAAGTGATCATGCCGGCATATACCTTTGTATCAACGGCGGATGCTTTTGTTCTGCGAGGTGCCAGAGTGGTATTTGTGGATATCCGGCCAGATACGATGAATATAGATGAGAATCTGATTGAAGATGCAGTTACTGACAGGACAAAAGCAATTGTACCGGTTCACTACGCAGGGGTATCCTGTGAGATGGACAAGATTATGGAGATTGCACACCGGTATAATCTTGTCGTGATAGAGGATGCTGCCCAGGGAATTATGTCAACCTACAAAGGGCAAGCGCTGGGAACCATAGGTGATTTTGGCTGTTTTAGTTTTCACGAGACAAAAAATTACAGCATGGGCGAAGGCGGCGCACTATTAATAAAAAAGGAAGCCTTTATAGAAGAGGCTGAAATTATCCGTGAAAAGGGAACCAATAGAAGTAAATTTTTCAGAGGACAGATAGATAAATATACGTGGGTAAATTATGGTTCTTCTTATTTGCCGAGTGATATGAATGCAGCCTATCTTTATGCACAATTGGAGATGGCAGATGAGATCAATGAGGCAAGACTTGCCTGCTGGAATCAATATAAGGAAGAATTGCAGGAATTGAGACAGGCCGGAATCATAGAACTTCCTATAGTACCTGAAGGATGCATACATAATGCACATATGTTCTATATCAAAACAAAAGATCTGGAGGAAAGAAGCAGATTAATTGAATTCTCTAAAGAAAATGGTTTTTGGCCGGTATTTCATTATATTCCATTACACACAGCACCTGCCGGAAAAAAATTTGGTCGTTTCCATGGGGAGGATAAATACACAACCAAAGAGAGTGAGAGACTCTTAAGACTGCCGATGTATTATGGGCTGCAACCGGAACAAGTGTCTTATATCACAGGTAAGATAAAGGAATTCTATGCAAAATAACAAAAAGAAGAGTATCTTCGAAAATCAAATAATAGCAGCTTTTTTTATCATTCTGCTGGGTATGTTGATTGCATTTCGTTTTGATTATTATTATGATTTAAACGATGATTTAGTAATGAAGGACATCGTTGCAGGAGTTTATACCGGGCTGCCGGATGGTCATAATATCCAGATGCTATATCCGGTCAGCTGGCTGATCAGTATGTGCTATCGAATAATTCGGTCCATATCCTGGTATGGAATCTTTATGATAACCTGTCAATTCGGCTGTTTATTTCTGATTGCGGGCAGGACTGCACGATATTTTGAATCGATATGGAGCAAATGTGCAGCAGTTGCAGCAGAGTTAGTGGTAATAGGAGCATTTTTCCTTTATGAACTGGTGTTTGCTCAGTATACCGTTACGGCAGCATTATTAGGAGCTACCGCAGCATTTCTGCTTTATACGACGGAACAGGGACTTCCCTGGAAAGATTTTATAAAACAGAATATCATCAGTATAGTCATGGTTATTATTGCCTATCAGATACGGACGGAAATGCTGCTCTTATTATTTCCGATTATCTGCGTGGTAGGCATTTGTAAGTGGGCAAGGGAAGAGCAGATTTTTTCCAGAGATAATTTTAAGAAATATCTGATCATAATAGGAATTATTCTGACAGGTATGCTGGTGAGTGAGGGCATAAATAAAATAGCATATGGGGATGCAGAATGGAAAAGTTTTCAATCCCTTTTTGACAGCCGCACGGAATTGTATGATTTTCAGTCGATTCCGGAATACGAGGAACATCAGGAATTTTATGAAAGTATTGGGTTACAGCGCAGTGAACAGGAACTGTTCGAAAATTATAATTTTGGATTTGATGAAAAGATTAATGAACATACCATGAAGGCAGTCGCTGATTATGCGAGGGAAAATCGCCTGAACGGACAGACGTTTGTAAGCCAGTTAAAGGATAGTATCAAAAAATATTTCTATATGGTTTTTTCGGAAAAAGAAGAATTGCCATGGAATCAATTTGTTATTTTGGCGTATATCCTTGCATTCGTTCTTGCATTATCTGCGAGAAAATATTCATTTTTATGGAAACTGCCATTACTTGCGTGTACGAGAAGCGTATTGTGGTTATATATCATCTATCTGAACAGATATCCGTCTCGTATTACACATTCCCTATATATCATGGAACTGTTGGTATTATGTGGGATGATGCTGGAGTTGAGGAAAGAAGTACCAAAAAGTGAACGAAATAATACGGTATTACGAATACTGGCAGAGATTCCATTTGCTGTGATTTGTATCATTTCAATCCTATACTTATCATCCGGAGTCAGATATGTCCAGACAGAATATAACAAACGGGAAACCGTGAATGCGGAATATCTTGCATTGCAGTCCTACTGTGCAGAACATGCAGATCAGGTATATCTCCTGGACGTATATTCTACGGTGGCATATTCGGAAAAAATGTTCACCGGTGCTGAAAATCAGCTGGCTAACTATGAGTACTTAGGCGGATGGGTCAGCAAGAGCCCGATAGATAGAGATAAATTAAAGGCATCAGGTATCGCTACAATAGAAGAAGCGGCCTGTAATCAGGATAATGTATTTATTATCAGTCATATTAGCCGGGAGATTGACTGGCTGAATTTCTATTTACAGGAGCAAGGATACGAAAAGGAAGCAAAAAAGGTCGATGAGATCATAACTCACGGTAACATAAGTTTTAACGTGTATCAGATAGCTGATATTGATATATGACAGATGGTTATGCAGAACACATAATTTGGAGGAAGGTATGTTAAAAGGAGAGTATATCTACTTAAGAAAAATGGAAGTATCAGATACAGATAATATCGTAAAGTGGCGGAATGATGACGAAGTGAGAAGTCGGTTTATCTATCAGGGGTTATTTACGAGGGAAACTCATCTGAACTGGATCAAGACGATGATAGAGACAGGAAAAGTTGTACAGATGATGATTTGCGAAAATGAGACTGATCGTCCGATTGGATCTGCCTTTATCAGAGATATTGACCATACACATCATAAAGGGGAGTATGGTCTGTTTATCGGAGAGCCGTTCGCCAGAGGAAAAGGAATCGGAAGAGAAGTTACCCATCTGATGCTGGAATACGGCTTAGGGGAATTAGGATTACATCGTATTTATTCGCGCGTATTGGAAGATAACGTAGTTTCCTTAAAAAGCGCATTACGCGGCGGGCTTGAACAGGAAGGAATCTGTATTGATGATGTGTGCATTAATGGAACCTATAAAAATGTGATCATGCTCGGAAAAGTCAGGAAAGAAAAATAAGAATACCATTTGGAAGGGGTTTTGTAACATGCAATTAGTTAGCTTTGTGATTCCGTGTTATCGTTCGGCACTTACAATAAAGTCAGTGGTAGAGGAAGTGATTACGACGATAGAACCGATGCAGGAGTATGAATATGAGATTATTCTGGTTAATGATGCTTCACCGGATGATACATTTGATGTAATCCGCGAATTGTGTAAAAGCAACCGTAAAATAAAAGGCATTAATCTGGCTAAAAATTTCGGACAACATGCTGCTCTCATGGCGGGGTTTCATTGGTGCAAAGGCGATATCGTCGTGTGCCTTGATGATGACGGGCAGACTCCGGCAGATGAAGTCGGTAAATTACTTCAGAAAATAGAACAGGGTGCAGATGCCGTCTATGCGAAATACCTCCATAAGAAGCATTCGATATTCAGAAATCTGGGCAGTAAGACGAATGAACTGATGACGCAATACCTGCTTGGAAAACCGAAGGATTTACAGGTATCCAGTTATTTTGCAGTAAGGAGATTTGTCGTAGAAGAGATGATACGCTATGGCAATGCCTATCCGTATGTGATTGGATTGGTGTTACGTTCTACGAAAAGAATTGAGAATGTAGTGGTGCAGCACAGAGAACGGGAAATAGGAAACTCCGGTTATACATTAGGCAAGCTGATGGGCTTGTGGTTCAATGGATTTACAGCATTTTCGATTAAGCCGTTGCGTGTGGCAACAGTCATGGGCGCAATTTGTGCCGCAGCTGGATTTGCATATGGAATCTACACAATTATTAAGAGATTGCTGAATCCTCTGGTACCTGCAGGGTTCAGTTCTACGATGGCAGCCCTTATGTTTATTGGTGGCATGCTGATGCTCATGCTGGGACTGATCGGAGAATACATCGGAAGAATCTATATCTGCATGAATAATGCACCGCAATATGTGATTCGTGAGACTGTGAATGAAGAAGAGACTGTGTAGTATAATAGTGAGCGGTTCACTATTATACTACGGATTATATGTTATTGGATCTGAAGTGGCAGCTCTGCCTTTGTTTTGTTATCGGTGTCGATGCATACCAATCTGGCAGAATCGATATCCTGCAGTTCGCTTTGCGGAATGATAAAGAGAACACCACTGTTCAGGAGTTCTTCATTTCCGCCGTTGGCATCAACGACATCTGTCCGCTCTACGATTTCGGGGCGGTAGGTGTGACTGCCGGCAATGATAAAGATATCATCCCAGCAGGAATTCCCGGCAGAATTATAAGCCCAGCCAACTAAAACAAGAGACGGAGTGCCCTGTACATCGGTAACTGCAGAAGTAGTAAGGATACCTTGTTCATTAATGCCGGAATTCCAGGTGTATGTAAGGCTGTTGTTATCTGTAGTATAATTTTCCCAGGAACTGGTGCATACGTAGTAATGCCCGATCTGAACCATATCAAAATTATTTTCCTTCAACAATTCCAGATAGTCTCTATCTTTATCCTGAATAATATAATTGGCATTTAAGTCAATCTTTTCCGGAAGATTAAAATTATAATTTTTATAGGTACAGGTCCATTCCCATAGGTGTTCACTGTCTTCAATCTCAAGACGGTTATAATCGTATGGGGAAGTAAGGGTAGCGGCCAGATAATAGATATATGTCTGATCCAGATTTCCGATATAGGTCGTTTTCGCTGCTGTTTCCTTAGGGACTTCTGTGTTCAGATAGTCAAGAGGTTCCTTAAGAGAATTGTTGAACAGCTGAATCAGATAAGTATCGTCTTTATAATCCTTAAAATAGTAAGTAGCAAAACTGATAAAGGAGACAGCATAGGCAGCAATCAGGATGCCCAATGCGGTACGGGCAGGGAATGCTTTTTTCTGCAGATAAGTATAGGTAACAAGAATACCATCTGACAAAAGTATGAGCAGGCCGATAAAAACACCATTGAGTGTATAGGTGCGTGTGGGCTGTTCTGCCAGGAAACACCCCATGAAAAGTTCTGCAATAGTCCATAATAGAATCGGAAAAGCGGTATTCCACTCGCGGTTCCGGATACTGGAAACAGAGACCTTAATATGGTGGGCAAGGCCGATAAAAATAAACGGAACAGAAAATGCATACATCGTATGATACTTTGGAAGGGTATCAAAGAGCAGATGATCGTGGAAGAATACACCTTTAAATACATTTACCGCGTTGGTAAAAAAGGTACTTAAGACGAATTCTTCTCCCCTGTAGCGGTACATCTTTGTGACGGTCAGAAATCCCAGTTTTATCTCTGACAGATCGAACATATTGACAATCTGTTCCAAGACAAGCGGAAAACCTAATACAGCCAGAGGTATGACAAAAGCAAAGAACTGTTTCCAGGTGATTCTATGTATTCTCAGGATATACAGTATCATTCCAAACAGAAAGATCGGTAAGACAAAATAACTGAGTGCATAGGTATACAGCACAAGTCCGCATAAGAATCCGCTTATCAGGTAACGCTTTGCAGAGGGCTTCTCTATTGCGGTAAAAAGTGAATAGAGGAATACCGTGGAAAGTCCAAGCATCAGATTGCAGTCAAAACCCATCCGGTGCAAGGTGGTAAAAATAGGGCAGACGGTGTATAATGCTGTGAAGCCAAGGATCAGATTCATGTTTCTGCCATATTTCAGGCAGATGATCTTAATACCAAAGAAAAGTGTTAAGAAAGAGAACAAAGCGATTGGAATCCGAATGGTCAGCACAGACAGAGGCAACCCGAAAAATTTTATTAAAAAAGCACACAGATAGGTGTATAATGCACTTTGACCATCGCAATAATTGATAAAGTATATGGGAAAACTCTTTAAATAGCGGTCAACTCCAAAATTTGCAATGCACCAGGCATCGTATCCGGTTCCCATCTCATCGACGTTAATACCATGGGGAATTTGTGCCAGCATATAAAAGTGCAGAAAAATGTTGATGAGAAGCAGTCCTGCCAGGAGGAATCTTTTTTTGTGTTTGATGATCATGAATGGTTCCTTTCTTTTGTAAATCATAATAGTTGTATTTTAATACATGGAAAGTGGATTAGCAATAGTGAACGCGGGTAGATATTGTAACAATCTGAACTGTGTGTTATACTACAATTTAACATTTAAGAAATAAAGAGGGATTGAATTGGAACGAGAATTAAAGCAATATCGGGTATTGCAGACGTTTTTTATTATCATGGCAGTAGTGGGAATTCTGTTACTATATCCGGGAAGGGTTTTCGGGGAGAAGATCACGAATGCTATGAGGACAGATTCCTATCAGGCGACGGAAGTCCTGGCAGAAGACAGGAATGTGATGCAGGAAATGATTCCGTCACAGGAATATTTACATTCTATTACGGTCATGGTAGATTCTCTGGGAGGTTCTACAGGACTTTTTAAGTTACATTTATATGACCAGTCATTGAATCTGCTATGGGAAGACGGACGAAGATTCGACGAGAGTCCCGGAATCGCAGAATATACATTTCATGTAGACCAGAAGGTAGTGGTCGGACAACCGTATTATTATACCTTGGATTATGACAGTGCATCTTTTGTGGCCTGCTATACAGATAAAAATACGCAGCTTCAGGGAGACAACGGGACTCTCTATTATAATCTGCAGGAAATACCGAACGGTGCTCTTATTACAAGTTATGAATATAAGATATCGCTCAGTCCGAAAAAAATTATTGTTTATGACGCAGCAATTCTCTTTGCGGCGCTTTTGCTATGTTTTGCGGTTGCGGCATTGGGAAGGCGCGGAAGACTGCGCAGGAATATGACAAAGAGCCAGATATTGCACCTGTATGCAGGAACGATTTTAGCCGCAGGCACTGTATATGCGATCTGGCAGGTAGCAGTGAATCATATGTTCAGCATGAATCGCACGGAGAATATGGTATTATCAGCAGGAATTATGCTCGCTGCCATAATTGCAATGTACGGAATTTTTGAGATTCAGATAGATTGTATTAAGATAGACCAGAAGACAATCATAAGAAAAATGCCGGATATACTGCAGGTCATATTCTGGGGAATGGCTGTTCAGGCCTGCTGTGATTTTGTGAATGCAGGATCGAATTATGCACAGGGGCTGGCATTGCGCGAGATGTGCATTTACTTTGGCCTTGCAGTGATTACCATGTTCACCAAAAAAGAATTATGGAATAAAGTAATTGCCGTTTATCTTGTATTAGCTGTCGGAGCAGCTTTTTTCTATAGTAATATGTTCTGGGGGCAGGGCGAACCGTTCCAGACAGCAGTCCGCACGGCGGTGATGTGTCTGGTCGCAGGTGTTGTTATAATCGTAACGGGATATCATCTGATTCAAAAAAAGATCGCTTTCTTTTCTCTTCCTTTTGCGGCGATGA
>JAEWWQ010000261.1 GCA_023458855.1 Bacillota bacterium | reverse complement strand
ATTACGTTTATAGTGCTTAAGGATTAAGTCCTGATGTTCATAACCATGCCGCAGCATCTCTTCAATAAAAGTAAAGTTTATAAGATGAAAATGCTTAATAGAAGATTCTGTGGAAGCATCCGCCGGCATACCGGCGGATGGGGTTAAGGTTTGGAGGAAATTATCTATTAGTTCATCTTCAATTTCAGCGATGACATCAAAAATAGTATTATAATGTGCATAAAAGGTACCTCGGTTTACGTCTGCCAGAGTTGTTATTTCAGTTATTTTGATATCGGCAGGATTTTTTTTCAGAATAAGTTCAAGGACTGCATTTTTAATCAGTCGTTTTGAACGGATAACGTTTTTAGGTTCCATTATGAGATCCCTCCTTATTTAAATTAATTGTTTTAACTAAAAAATAGAAAATTAATATTTATTTTATTGTATTTTTATAATTAAAAAAAACAAAATCAACAAAAATATGAATTGTGTTTGTTTTTATACAAAACGCATAAAGTTGGTTATTGATATCTGCGTGTTAATAGAATTATAATGCACATGTGGCTGAAAATCAACAAATGATTGATTTTAGACATGTGTTCGATTATAAAAGGGATACTGCACAAAATCAAATAGGAGAATTATGAAGAATGAAAAAAAATGAGACAAAAAAGGAAACGTCTGGTGTATCCAAATATTGGAGAAAATTTGGATGTGGCGCACTTGCCACCGTATTACTTCTTTCGAGCGTTACACTGAGCGGATGTGGGAAAAAACAGGAAGAAGTTCCTGAAGAAGAGAAAAAAACAGAAATCATGGTGGAAACTTCTGCTGCCGGAACCAAGACAATATCCATTATGAGTGATTTTATTGGAAGTATTGAATCAGATGAAGAGACAATTATCATGCCTAAGGTAGCTGGTGAAGTTACGGAGAAATATTTTGAAGTTGGTGATTATGTGAATGCAGGGGATTTGTTATTTACAATTGACGATACGGCATTGCAGCTTACCAAGACTTCGGCTGAGGCCAGCTTACAATCAGCCCAGGCAACTCTTGAAACAGCACAGGCGGGACTGACAGCACAGCAGGCAACCAATGCTTCTACTCAGGCATCAGTTGCAGAGACATTAGGAACGATGGATACGACTGAGATGGAGCTGGATGCAAATGTAAATAAGGCTAAAAAGGCGGTTGGCTCTGCCAAGGCAGGTCAGGGATTAGCAGCACAGACATTTGCAACTTATCAGAATGCTACAGATGATGCGAAAGATAATCAGGAAAGTGCAGAGGACCAAAAAGGCTATCTGGAAGATTATCTTGAAAATCTGGAAGAGAAGATGGATACGGCAGACAGTATAAAGAGCACTTCTTCGCTGTCAGAGGCACAAAGCCTGGCATCGAGTCACGGAGTGGATGCGAGTTCGGCTACCACAGTAGACGAAGTGACAGATGCTTATATCAGTGCAAACTCCGCATATTCCAACTACTCGGCTTTATCTGCAGCGCTATCGGCCGCAAAGTCACAATATGAAACAGCAGAAAGTACGGTGACAAGTCTGGATGGCGCATATGATTCAAAGTTACTGGCACAGATACAGGCAGCCATCAGTGTCGAAACCGGAAAAGACAGTGTGGAGACGGCAGAAGAAGCACAGGAGCTTACAGAAAAATATAAAGAAGATTATGAGAATTTCACAAAGAATAAAATTAATGCCGCTGCAAATGCGCAGCTGGTTGGGGCAGAAGCCTCTTTGGTAAGTTCCAACTCGAATGTAAAAAGTGCCAATGCAAATGTACAGACTGCAAAAGTTAATTTGGATTCTGCGCAGTTGCAGCTCGACTACACAAAGGTAAAGACTCCGGTAAGCGGAGTGATTCAGGAAATAAATGTATCCAAATATAACATGGCGTCACAATCAACGCAAGCTTATATTATTTCCAGTGAAGACAGTAAAAAAATAATTTTTTATGTAGCAGAAACAGCAATGCGTAATATGCGTGAAGGACAGACAGCCGTTGTCGAAAAAGACGGTGTTACATATGATGCTACAATCTCACATATTGAAAATACGGTAGATTCGACCAAGGGATTATTTAAGATAGAAGCAATTGTTTCAGGTGCGACCACGGCGAATTTTATCACAGGAACAACTGTAAAATTAACCACAGCAACACAGCAGTCGGTTGATGCCATGACGGTTCCAATCGATGCGGTATACTATGATGATGAGCAGGCGTATGTATATTGTCTGCAGGACGGTACTGCGGTCAGAACAGATATTGAAACAGGCATTGCAGATGAAGAAGTTGTAGAAGTGCTTTCCGGGCTTACCGCTGACAGTAAAATCATTACCAGCTGGGCATCGCAATTAAAAGATGGTGCACCGGTATACGAATCTGAAAAGTCAGAAAAAGAAGCAGAAGCAGAGACCACGGAGGAAGCAACGACAGAGGCGGCAACAGAAGAAGCTGTTACTGAAACAGCAGAGACCACAGAAGAGATCGTGGAGACAACAGATAGTGTTAATATCCGTAGCGAAGCAAGCCAGGATGCAGAGAAGGTAGGTATGGCTTCCGCTGGAGAACAATATACCAGATTAGAAGAAACGGAAGATGGCTGGAGTAAGATTCTGTTTCAGGGAACGGAAGCGTATATCAAATCGGATTATGTGAAAGTAGTTGATGCGGACCAAGAGGAGAAAGTAAATGAGTAAATTGACTAAATCAGTATTAAATCGACCGGTTGCGGCTATTGTAATCGTTGTTGCGTTGATATTATTCGGTTTTACTTCTTTATCAGGTCTCAAATTACAGCTAATACCTGATCTGAATCTGCCGATGATGGTTGTTACGACCGTATATCCGCAGGCGGGACCTGAGGAAGTAGAACGACTGGTAACCGAAAAAATAGAAGATGCGTGTTCGACGATATCAGGGTTGGATACGACCCAATCAACTTCCAATGAAAACTATTCTATGGTAATGTTCGAATTTGACTATGGAACCGATATGGATGAAGTATACACCGACATGCAGGAGGCGATTGATAAAGTAAAGTCGGATCTGCCTGATGATGCGAATGCTCCCACGATCATGTCTATTGATATGAACGCGCAGGATTCCATGACATTGTCTGTCGATTCGGAAGCGGATATTGACTTGTTAAACGAAGTGACAGAAAATATTGAACCGGAACTTAAGAAGATTTCAGATGTTGCTGATCTGACGGTTTCGGGTGGCGAGGAAAAATACATTTCAGTGGAATTGATTCCTGAATACGTAAATCAGTACGGACTTGATATCTCATCAGTTGCAAGTGCAATCACATCCGTTAACTTTACCATGACTGCGGGAAGTGCAGATTATGGAAATCAGTCATTGAATATGAATTCAGAGGTAAAGTATGAGGAGATACCTGATCTAAAGCAGGTCCCGATCACGACCAGTTCAGGAGAGATCATTCATTTGTCTGATATTGCAAACGTTCATTATGCCACTAAATCAGCAGAAAGCTATAGCAGATATAACGGAAATGATAACGTAAGTATTGGTATCTCAAAGAAACAGGCTTCCAGTGCAGTTTCTTTGTCGAACAAAGTTACAAAAGTAGTAAATCAGCTGCAGGAAAAATATCCGGATTTAAATATAAAAGTAGTCTATGATAGCAGTGAATCGATTCTTAGCTCTATCAAATCCATTGCACAGACATTGGTTATGGGTATTTTGCTTTCCATGTTTGTATTATTCCTGTTCTTTGGAGATTTGAAAGCAAGTTTGATCGTAGGAAGTTCTATGCCGATTTCTCTTTTGGTAACATTTATCATGATGAGTCTAATGGGCTTTTCACTGAATACCGTCACGATGGGAGCCTTGGTAATCGGTATTGGTATGATGGTTGATAATGCCGTTGTTGTTATTGAAATGTGCTTTAGGAAGAAGGATGAGGGATTTGAATTCAAGGAGGCAGCTTATGAAGGAACAAAATTCGTAACGAATTCGGTTATTGCATCTACTATAAC
>JAEWWQ010000260.1 GCA_023458855.1 Bacillota bacterium | reverse complement strand
GCTCTGCACCCTTTACACGATCATTCAGTGTATTCCACTGATAGGGAATAATCTCATCCTTGACCAATTTTGTATACTTGCTCCAAAAAGCATCTTGGATTTTAATCTTCTGTAATGGAATACTATTTGACTTGGTTTTTTGCAACATATCCAATCCCTTATCTCCATTCTTTATAAAACGTTTAACTTTTTTCTGTATTTATTGTTTAATATTTTTTGTCGTCAAAACACTTTTTACTATTTTTAAGAGTTTTTTTGTCTTTTCCGCTTCATTTGAATTGTTTATATTTCATTTTATATCATGTTTTTGCGTTATATAAAAGTCTGTTTAAATTGCATATTCTATTTATTTTATCTTTATATCTCACCTTTTCTATACTATACTAACTTTTTCTTAGAAATTACTATTTTGTATATTTTACTATTTTTTTAAAACGTTTAATATGTACACATTGCACAACTCGACCTTTTTTTATAAAAATGAGGACTATTTTTGCCTTTTATACAAAAAATAGTCCTCATTTTACGTCTCACCCTAAATTATTTGGTTATTTTTGCGACCGATTCTCTTATTTCTAATTTGCAGGGAATCTGATATACCGGCTTAAACTGATTTTCTTCATTTTTCCCCAGCATCCCCATAATCACCTCATTAGCACAATAACCAATATCATGAAGTGGCAAATTGACCGTAGTCAGTGGTGGTTTATAATATCCAGACACTTCCCGGTTATCATAGCCCATAACCGTAATATCTCTTCCAGGCATCATGCCTCTTTCTTCCAGCCTGTCATATACGCCGCCTGCCATAAGATCGTTCATACAAAAGATTGCTGTAACGCCTTTATCCAGCAGGTAATCAGTATTATCATGTCCAGCTTCCCGGGACCAGTCACCATAACAGACAAGGCTTGCATCAAAGAAAATCTGTGCTTCCAGCATCGCTTTCTGGTATCCCACAAGACGTGCCTGCATATGGAAACTATCCTGTTTTCCTGTAATAATACCAATTTTCTCATGTCCCATCTGCGTTGCATAATGGATCAAATCATACGCTCCCTGTACATCATCCACTACAATAGAAGGAACATCCGCTCTTCTGCTGTAACCATATGCCATGATTGCCGGAATCTTCAACTGCTGCGGGAGACAATGAATAATCCTCTCATGCGCTGACACATAAATAATCCCTTCCACCTGCTTAGACAGAAGTTCCTTTACCGCATTTTCCACAGTATCATAATAATTGTCATTGGCATAATAGGTATCGTTATACTTCTTAAACAGGCGGAGATTCACCAGCAGAATCTGATAACCGTGTTTTTCGCAGGAGTCAGTAATTCCGTCAATAATATCTGGAATGCTGAATATGGTCATGTCCTCTGCTATGACCCCGATCGATTCGGTACTCTGCTTCTTCAGGTTCTTTGCGACAGAATTCGGCGTATAATGAAGCTCCTCTATCTTATCCAATACTAATTTTCTGGTTTCAGCCGAAGCTCCTGGCTTATCATTAATAATATTTGATACCGTTGCCACAGACACTTCACACGCCTTTGCGATTTCCTTTATTGTTACCATTTACACCACCCACACAAGATTTAATTCCTATCTTTATTAAACGTTTCACAAATGAATCAACTATCTTTATTAAGACAATTTTTTTGTCATTTGTCAATCTCCAATTTTTATATGATAGTAACATCAACTAATCGTTGGCACTTTTGAATATCTGACAAAGTATTTTTCTTGTTATCGATATACGAATCACATTTTCCATTTCTCCGGCTTTAATTCATTAATTTTTCAAGCATTGAATGACGATAATGGATACAGAAATAAACTTCACCATGGTAACAATGATTAATATAAGCAGTGACGAATAAAAAGACAGAGTTTACTTTCCCTGCCTTTTTACCTATCGAACTTTAGATAAAACCTTCTATAAGTTTAATTATATTGCATTCATTAATTACGGCTATATCGTTGCACCACGTTTCCTTTCCAGGCTATTATTAAAATCCATGTACGAAGTTTGAATTATTAACCCTTCACTGCCCCTGCTGTCATACCGTCAATAAAGTATTTCTGGAAGCAAAGGAATACAATAAAAATTGGAATGATTCCAAACATGGAACCTGCGATCAGTACATCATAATTATTGCCATATGGTGTCAACAGCGTATTCAGACCAATAGGCAAAGTAAATTTAGCTGCACTTCTGAATATAAGCATTGGCCACAACACATTATTCCAGGAACCCATTGCAGTTAAAATTGCCATCGCAGCAAACGCTGGCTTAGTAATTGGTAACATGATTTTCAGACAGATTCCATACTCCGTCGCACCATCAATACGACCGGCATCCAACAATTCTTTTGGCAGCGACGACATATATTGCTTAAAGAAAAATATTGTTGCTGCTCCACACAGCCCCGGAAGAATAACTCCTGCAAAACTGTCCATTAATTTCAGAGTTATCATTTCCCGATATAGCGGCAGCATCAATATTTCAAAAGGAACCATCATAGTGGCAATAACCAGAAAGAACAGTATATTCTTTAGTTTAAAATCATACATGGTTAATCCATAAGCCACAAAATAACAAATCATGAGGGTCAGGGCTACCGTTACCATTGTCAGCAGCATACTATTCTTAAACCAGTTAAAATACTTGACAGAATCTGCATTTCCACTAAACAGATATTGGTAATTACTTAAAGTCATTGTCGAAACATCCAGATTAATGCTGAGTCCTCTGCGGATCAATTCCGTGCCCGGTCTGAAAGATGCCAGCAGGCCCGCAAACACCGGAAATATTACAACAAATCCGAGGATTGCAAACCATCCTGTCGCTAATACCGTTCCGATCTTTTTTCTCTCAGACATACCTGTCTTTCTCTTTTTAGAAGAAGCTTTCTTTGACATATTAGCATTCCTCCTTTTTAAATGTGCCATTCAATACCAGTTGAACGATGTTAATAAGAAGTGCAAGAGCAAGAAGTACCAGACCCACTGCCGATGCATATCCCAATTGATTTTTTTCAATACCACGTCTATATAAATAACCTACGATCGTCAAACCAATATTATTCGGCGATGCATTCTGAGCCCATAACATAAATGATTCAAGGAACATTGCTAATCCTGCATAAATACTGATTGTAAATACATAGATAGTTGTCGGTTTTAATAATGGGATTGTTATGTATAAAAACTTCTGCCGTGCATTTGCGCCGTCGATTTCTGCCGATTCATAAAGAGAAGTATCTATTGATTTTAACCCCGACAGGAAATAGAGCATATTAACACCCGTCCATCTCCAGCAGCAAAGTGTTAACAAAGCACTAAGTCCTGTAACTTTGTACTTCAGCCATTTTTGTGATGCAAATCCTAACGCCTGCATAATAACGTTCATCTGGCCCGTTCCATATTCAGAGAACATCAATCTGAATAATGTACCGGAGATTACTACCGAAGTTAATGCCGGCAAATATAATAATGCTTTCCAGACGCCTTTCGCTTTTACCAGATTGCTATCCATTAACACTGCATATAACATTGGGAATGGAATTAACAGGACCAGAGATAACAGCATATATTCAAAACTGTTTAATACTGCGGTATGAAACACTTTGTCTGCTAATAATTTAGAATAATTTTTTAATCCGACCCACTCTGTACTCGTCGCCTTAATATCCTGAAAACTCATTGTGATCGTACTGCCCAATGGATAAATCCAGAAAATAATGAAACTTAAGATAAATGGTAATACCAGTACGTAAGGAGCCGCCTTTTGTGAATAAAGAAATTTCTTTAATTTCATATCTTAATTCTCCTTTTAGGTAGGGAGTACCCAAATCTCCGGGTACTCCCTTTGCTCTGACGAATTATTGTTCTAAAGCGATTACCTCCTGTGAAGCCGCCAAAGCATCATCTACCGGAGTACCATTTTCTAAGATTTCATTCAGTGTTACATTACATATCTCTTCATTAATCGTAGGAGTGATTGCTGTTACACTGACTTTTCCAATATTATCTTTAATTTCATTAAGAACATCATATGGGTAGTTTCTAAAGAAAGCATTATATTGATTGCTGTCATCATGAGTAATGGATTCATCTGTCCACATTTCTGTGTTGCACACATCGAATCCAAGCATTTCCCAATTCATTTTTTCACCTTCCAGGGACATCTTTGCGTAACATAAGAAATCCGCTGCTAATTCTTTATCCTCTGCCTGTTGTGTAACAACAGTACCCGTACCGCCAACACCTACGGAATTTTTTTGTCCTTCTTCAAATACCGGACATGGGGCGATGTACCAATTGCCTTTTTCCTCCGGCATATAGTTGATAAAACGACTCATATACCACAATGCTTTCGGGAAGGATACAATATTGTGATCCAGAATATTCTGGAATCCGGCTTCTATATCGACCTGACCGTCAGGTGATACTTCTGCAACACCTGAATCTAACCATTCCGTTTGCATATTCAACATATTTTTAATGGATTGAAGTTCAATATTAGCTTCTCCGTCAAATCCGCCTGTCCAGTCTTCGTCATACTCCGCCATTGCTAACGATAACCAGTCCGTACCTCCTGTATCTACAGAGGTAAAGTATTTCCCTTCTTCACCAACAGCTGCTATATATTTCTTACCAAGAGCTGTATAGTCATCCCATGTCTTGACTGCATCGACATCCGCCTGAGTAATTCCGGCTTCTTCCAGAACTGCCATATTATAATACATCACTGTAGCTCCTACATGGAAAGGTGCTCCGTAATAGTGACCATCCGCACCGGCATATATTTCCATACGGGCCGGAACCATCGTATCGATATAAGGTGATGCCGCATCATCTAATGGATATAACCATTGATCCGCACCGGCTACCACGTTAGGGAATTGGCCAAGCTCAACATCACATATATCCGGTGCACCTTCGCCTGTTTGTAAAGACATAATCAATTTATTGTGCATATCTGCAAAAGGATAGGTAGTAAAAGTAACTTCAATTGTCCTGTCAGGATTCTCTTCATTCCACTTTTCTACCATTTTTCCATAATATGTATTATGCAATTCAACAAATGACCACATTTCCATGTGTGTACCATTTGCATCTCCTACTGTTGTAACCGCTTCCGGTTCCGCCTCTGTAGTCCCTTCTTCTGAAGCGCCTTCTTCCGTTGCCGCATCGGCATCACCTGTAGTTTCTGTCGTCGCATTCGATCCGCATCCCGCTAAAGCAGATGCAACCATTGCTACGCTCAAAACCGCACTCAATAATTTTTTCTTCATTAAAATAATACCCTCCTTGTTAATTTTTGTTTTTAGCAAAATAGTTTACAAAAAAGATGTATCTTTACAAAAAACGCGTAATATCTATTCTGTTTTTATATTTCCATAGAACATATGTGCATTTTGTATATTTTAAATTCATTGATACCTCTTTCTGTAAACATTTTATAATATACTTTCCCGCATGTCAATAAATAGTTTATATTTATATAATTTATTTTAGATTTTTCTTAATATTTAGATTTAAGCAAATATATCCATGTATACGTAGATCTTTATCAAATTTATCCATATTGACTTATGTTTTACCAAAATGTATAATTAATAAATAATAGTTTATACTAATCTAAAATTTACAGTCAACAAACTCCACGAAGGGAGCAGCATACGTATGCTACATATTAAATCATTAGATGCAGGTGTTAATGTTTTTAAAGCTTTAGGTTCTGATATCCGTATAGAAATCATTAAAATACTATTAGAAAATAACGGTATGAATATGAATGAACTGGCAACGCGGCTTACTATAACGAATGGTGCCTTGACCAGTCATATAAAGAAACTGGAGGATGCAGGTATTGTAACTATTTCCAGTGAATCCAGCGGACATGGCAATCAGAAAAAATGCTCTGTCTACGTTGATAAGATTCTTGTAGACTTCGACTCTGGCGAAGATTCCAAAAACATATATCAGACAGAACTGAAGATCGGACACTATACTGACTACAGTGTTTATCCGACATGCGGACTCGCTTCACCCACAGCCCTGATTGGTGAGGTTGACGATACGAGATATTTTGCACATCCCGATAGATATAATGCTGATATCCTATGGTTCACAAAAGGATATGTAGAATATATCATTCCAAACTTCATTCCTTTTTCCCAAAAAATCGACCAGATTACGATTTCCGCCGAATTGAGTTCAGAAGCTCCGGGCGTCAACGACATCTGGCCATCCGACATTCATTTTTACCTAAACGATAAATGCATCGGAACATGGACAAGTCCTGGTGATTTTGGAGATGTAAAAGGAATGTTCACGCCAGAATGGTGGTATCCAAATTGGAACCAATATGGTTTGTTGAAATTATTAGTCATTAATAAGAAGGGAACTTTTATCGACGGTTTGCAGATATCAGATGTGTCAATGGAAGATTTTAAACTTGATTACAAGAGTACCATCAAATTCAAATTGGGTGTTCCAGACGATTCCAAGCACGTGGGTGGTCTGACTATATTCGGTAAATCTTTCGGTAATTACAACCAGAATATGAATGTCAGAATTAATTACAGTCCGATTCCAAAAGTAAACGACATTATATAAGTTACCATTTTTTATAAGGACATTTGTGCGAAGCAACAGCTGCCCTTAATTCCACAAAACAGCCGCAGGCTCCGCAGATTCCTTCTCTTAAATAGTTGCAGGTACGGCATATAAAAAGGCGCTCTTCATAGAGCGCCTTTTCTGTTCTGATATCTTCTTCTATACCTTCTATG
>JAEWWQ010000259.1 GCA_023458855.1 Bacillota bacterium | reverse complement strand
TTAAATATCTTCTCAAGAATACGAATTAATTCATCCGACTTTCCCTGTGCAAAAACTGAATCTTCTATCGTTAATGTCACAATACTTTTTTTAGCATTGTTCTCTTTTTCTGATGCTAACGTTTCATAAGAAATATCTGCTTTTTTAAATAAATTATATTCTACCGGACTATATTCTCTCAATTCTTTCAGTATGCTTTTCTTATATACATGCATTAACTTCTCCGGGTTGTATTGGCCTGATAACTTATACTTTTCATATATCTTTATGATAATCGGAATATTGGGAAATAACTGCCTCTTTATCTCATCCTCTGCCATAAAGATAACTTCTTTGTCAATGAGACGTTCACTTACAATATAAATACGGATAAAATCTTTACGCCTTGTAGCGGATACCCGTTCTACAAGTACCCGCTCAAATAAATCATGATATTCTTTTTTTAATTTTAATTGCGGAAATACTTCAAAAAATGGCTTTGTCATTTCATTACTTCCAATTCAACAATTCTTCTCTTAGCGTATTTAATAGCTCTGATTCCGGTACCTTCCTGATAATTTCTCCCTTTTTAATCAGAAGACCCTCTCCAATACCACCGGCAATTCCAATATCTGCTTCTTTGGCTTCTCCGGGTCCATTCACAACGCATCCCATAACAGCCACTTTAATATCAAGCGGAATATCTGCTACCATCTCTTCTACCTGCGTTGCCAGATGAATCAGATCAATTCTTGTTCTGCCGCAGGTCGGACAGGATACCACCTCTACACCGCCCTTTCTAAGCGAGAGTGTACGTAGGATTAATTTTGCTGATTTGACTTCCTCAACCGGATCCCCTGTTAAGGATACACGTATGGTGTCACCAATTCCCTGATATAAAATAATACCAAGTCCTATGGAAGACTTTATGTTCCCGCTCATTACAGTTCCTGATTCCGTAATACCGACATGAAGCGGATAATCTGTCGCCTTTACCAGTAATTCATGTGCCTTCACACACATTAGAACATCGGAAGACTTAATACTGATTACCATATTTTGATAACCAAGGTCCTCAATTATTTTTACTTTATCAAGTGCACTTTCTACAATTCCTTCTGCTGTTACACCATGATATTTTATGACCAGTTCCTTTTCAAGCGAGCCGCTGTTGACACCTACGCGAATCGGAATATTTCTTTCCCTGGCAGCCTTAACAACTTCTTTTACCCGATCCAGGCTCCCAATATTTCCCGGATTAATACGAATCTTATCTGCACCATTCTCGATTGCTGCAATTGCCATCTTATAATCAAAATGGATGTCTGCGACCAATGGAATATGAATCTCTTTCTGAATCTCTCTAATTGCCTGCGCGGCTTCCATCGTCGGAACCGTACAACGAATAATCTCGCAGCCTGCAGCTTCTAATCTATGAATCTGTTTTACTGTCGCACAGACATCTTCTGTTCTGGTATTTGTCATGGATTGTATTAAAATCGGATTTCCACCGCCGATTACTCTGTTTCCGATTTTGATTACCTTTGTATGCTCTCTATACATAATAATTCCTCCACTTTTTTGTGAAATTAAAACAATTTAAGTCTATCATAGGCAATTTTTAGTGTCAAGGAACTGCAATTCTGAATGACTTCATAAAGTAGCGTTTTGATTGCATATTCTGCCCGCGAAAATTTATTCTGACAACCGTTTCCGACTCAGGAAGCATATTCCCTGAAAATAAATATCTATTTCCTTCTGCTTCTTTCCAAAGGCCATGATCTACCGCTATCTCATATCTCGTATTTTCCTCTTCCTGCCATGTAAAGATAATTGGTTCTGAACACTGGTATATGCTTTCTTCCCGAATCAATATATTTCTTCCCCGCAGATCTTTAACCTGCACTGGTAAGGTTTCTGCATCAAACGCATAACAGTAAGATGTATGAATCATTACCACTGCTATCAGACACCACAGACCAATCACTTTCTTTTCCGTACAAATGATATTACGTTCCTGCTTTACATTGAAGCACTTTTGCTGCCGGTACACAACAGTGATCCGCCGTATGGTTAATGCAATCCCTGCTATCACCACACTTCTTAATGCATTTGACACAGCCTCATGCTCAAATCCCTGATAAGTCCGTAGTAACCCAAGTCCCAGACAAAACATTGCACTTATCGTAAAAATAGCATAAAGCACAGATATTATCTTTTTTATGCATCTATATCGCAGTTCCAGCTGCTTATACCGTTTTAAATCATTGATACATTCCATGCAGCTTTGATATCTTTCATCTAGTGATTTTTTCGTACATCTTATAATAATTTTTTCTAATCCTTCTGATAACACTGCATTTAAGTCTCTGATCGGCCTGACTCCATAGGGAGCCTTTGCAGGACTTACTCCTGTCACCATATGATATAATGTTGCTCCCAGACTATAAATATCGCTTCTTTGATCTATGGAATTACATGCTGCGTCCTTTTTTTTCATTTCAATAAGTTCTGGTGCCACATATCCATATGTGCCCATTCTCATCCCCTTATCGGTACGGTCATCCTTTATTTCCATCACCGTTCCAAAATCTATGACCTTGATACTGCCATCATGTCTCACCATAATATTGGATGGTTTCATATCACCATATACGATACCAGGATGT
>JAEWWQ010000258.1 GCA_023458855.1 Bacillota bacterium | reverse complement strand
GTGTTGAAGGGTACATAGTAGATGATCTGATCGGTATTGTTACGAATTGCAGGGGGCAGAATCTGGATGAGACATATGTGGTATTTGACCTTGAAACAACTGGATTCTCTCCGATGCAGAACAGAATTATCGAGATAGGAGCCGTTAAAGTTACTGCAGGAGAAATTGTAGACCGTTTTTCCAGTTTTGTGAATCCGGATATTCCGATTCCTTTCCATATCGAAAGATTAACAGGAATCAATGACAGTATGGTCTTGGGTGCTCCATTGATCGAAGAAGTCTTGCCGAAGTTTCTTGCGTTTTGTGGAGATGCTATTTTGGTCGCACATAATGCAGGCTTTGATATGAGTTTTGTAATAGAAAATGCAAAAAGAATTGGAATGCATACTAATTTTACCTATGTGGATACTGTTACACTTGCAAGAGTCCTTCTTCCAAATCATGCGAAATACACGTTGGATGCGGTCGCAAAAGTATTAGGAGTTTCCCTTGAAAATCATCATAGGGCTGTAGATGACGCAGCAGCAACAGCAGAAATTTTTGTCAGATTTCTGTCCATGCTGCAGGAAGAAAAAATTGAAAATCTGGAACAGGTGAATGCAATGGGTGCCTCCAGTGTAGAAGCAATCAGAAAGCTTCCTTCTTACCATGCAATCATTCTTGCTGAAAATACGATTGGAAGGACGAATCTGTATCATTTAATATCAGAATCGCATTTAACTTATTTTAATAAGAGGCCGAAAATTCCAAAAAGTCTGTATCTGAAATACAAAGAAGGACTGATTTTGGGAAGTGCCTGCGAAGCAGGAGAACTGTACCGGGCAGTACTGGAAGGTAAGTCTGATACTGAAATTGCAAGACTGGCAGCTTTTTACGATTATTATGAGATTCAGCCGCTTGGAAATAACAAATTCATGATTGCGTCTGAAAGAATAGAAAATGTGCAGTCTATGGACGATCTGATTGCCATTAATAAGAAAATCGTTGCGCTAGGAGAACAGTTTCATAAGCCTGTAGTAGCAACGTGTGACGTACATTTCTTAGACCCGGAGGATGAGGTATACCGGCGTATTATCATGGCAGGGAAAGGTTTCAAGGACTCTGATGATCAGGCCCCGCTGTATCTGCGTACAACGGAAGAGATGCTGGAAGAATTCGCCTATCTTGGAAGTGATAAGGCAGAAGAAGTCGTAATCACTAATACGAATAAAATAGCAGATATGATTGAATGGATGAGTCCGGTAAGACCGGATAAATGTCCTCCGGTTATTGAGGATAGTGACAAAACACTGACACAGATCTGTTACAATAAAGCACATGAATTATATGGAGATCCCCTTCCGGATGTTGTAGAAAAACGTTTGGAAAAAGAATTACATTCCATAATCAATAACGGATTTGCTGTAATGTATATTATTGCCCAGAAACTAGTGTGGAAATCAGTGGAAGACGGTTATCTGGTTGGCTCCCGTGGTTCAGTAGGATCTTCTTTTGTTGCCAATATGGCTGGAATTACAGAAGTTAATTCACTGGCACCACATTATTATTGTTTAAAGTGTCATTACAGTGACTTTGATTCAGAGGAAGTCAGGGCGTATGCAGGAGGATCTGGTATCGATATGCCTGATAAAGTGTGCCCTGTATGTGGAGAGATACTGGTAAAAGACGGATTTGACATTCCATTTGAGACTTTCCTTGGATTCAAAGGAGATAAAGAGCCGGATATCGACCTTAACTTTTCTGGAGAGTATCAGAGTAAAGCGCATAAATATACGGAAGTTATTTTTGGATATGGACAGACTTTCCGGGCAGGGACGATTGGTACGCTGGCCGAGAAAACGGCCTTTGGTTATGTCAAAAATTATTATGAAGAACGTGGAAAAAGGAAACGTACCTGTGAGATCAACCGGATCGTTGAAGGGTGCACGGGAATCAGAAGGACCACCGGACAGCATCCGGGCGGTATCGTAGTATTGCCGGTCGGAGAGGATATCTGTTCCTTTACTCCTGTGCAGCATCCGGCCAATGATATGACAACGGACACCATAACAACACACTTTGATTATCATTCGATTGATCATAATTTATTAAAACTTGATATTCTGGGGCATGATGATCCGACCATGATCCGTATGCTACAGGATTTGACAGGAATTGATCCTGTTAAGATTCCGCTTGATGATAAGCAGGTCATGTCATTATTCAGTGGAACAGAAGCACTGGGCATTACTCCGGAACAGATAGGAGGATGTCCGCTTGGTGCATTGGGAATACCGGAGTTTGGTACAGAATTTGTAATTCAGATGTTGATTGATACAAAACCAAAGACCTTTTCTGATTTGATCCGTATTTCTGGTTTGTCCCATGGTACAGATGTATGGCTCGGAAATGCACAGACCCTGATTGAAGAGGGAAAAGCGACGATTTCAACGGCGATCTGTACCCGCGATGATATTATGACCTATCTGATTCATACAGGGGTTGAAAGCAGTCTGTCTTTTACGATTATGGAGAGTGTCCGTAAAGGAAAAGGATTAAAGCCTGAGATGGAAGAAGCGATGATAGCAGCCGGGGTACCTGACTGGTATATCTGGTCCTGCAAGAAAATTAAGTATATGTTTCCAAAAGCGCATGCCGCAGCCTATGTTATGATGGCGTGGAGAATTGCTTATTGCAAAGTAAATTATCCTTTGGCTTATTATGCGGCTTATTTTAGTATCCGTGCAAGCGGATTTTCCTATGAGATCATGTGTCAGGGACAGAAACACCTGGAGGATACGATGGCTGATTATAAGAGACGGTCAGATACCCTATCCAAAAAAGAGCAGGATGTTGCTAAGGATATGAAAATCGTACAGGAAATGTATGCACGAGGATTCCAGTTCGAGAAGATTGATATTTTTCGTGCAGAATCGAGATTATTTCAAGTCATTGATAATAAGATAATGCCGTCTCTGAACAGTATTGAAGGGCTTGGAGAAAAGGCAGCAGATGCAATTGTAGAGGCAGCAAAGGAAGGTCCTTTTTTATCCAAAGATGATTTTAGAATCAGAACAAAAGCATCAAAAACGGTCATTGACCTGATGTCAGAGCTGAATCTGCTGGGAGATTTACCGGAGACAAACCAGTTGAGTCTTTTTGATATGATGGGATGACGAGATTACTTTGTAAGAAAGAAAATAAAAAAGTACTTGCATTAATTCTAATTATAGTATAGAATACATTTTGTTACGGCGTGTTGGTCAAGAGGTTAAGACGCTGCCCTCTCACGGCAGAATCAGGGGTTCGATTCCCCTACACGCTGTTGACTGTATGTATGAATATACGAACAGCCCAACCCGAGAATAGCTTTAAATGTCGATACGATATTTAAAGCTCTTTTTTCAGTTTCCGGGTGATGAAGAAAAAAGTTTATTGCTTACCGGAAGAAAGATGAGGATAATATGCAGTCAGGGAAGAAAAATATCTTAAATATTAGTTTGTTATTGGTATTGATTGCGTTTACTTTCTACATATTATTAAAAGAACAAAATATGGAAGAAGTATTTGCCAGTATGCGAGGAGTCAGTCCGGCTTATATTATTCTTGCGATTGCTTTGGGAATAGCAAGAATCTATGGAGAAGCATTATCTATTTACTGGCTTACCAATTCCCTGCAAAAAGAAAAAGTATCCTTCTGGAAATGTGTGAAATATTCTCTAAGCGGATTTTTCTTTTGTGCAATTACGCCATCAGCTTCCGGAGGGCAGCCGGCGCAGATATATTATATGAAGAAAGACGGAGTACCGGTTGCCAAATCAAGCCTGGTGCTGATACTGATCACAATTGTATATCGAGGTACTCTGTTAGTCTTTGGCGGCGGCATTTTACTTTTTTACTTCCGGTCAATATATAAGAGACTGGGTATAGTCAGATACTGGTTCTTATTTGGATTGTTAGTGAATACTATTATAATAGTCGCTTTTTGTTTTTTGTTATATTCAAAGAAGACGATTCGCTGGTGTATGGAGAAGGTAATAGTGCTGCTTGCAAAACTAAAGTTATTAAAAAGACAGGAAAGTTTTGCACTAAGGTGTGATTCATTGCTTACCCGATATCATAAAAGTGCAGCTTATATCAGCAGGCATAAGATGGTTATGTATAAAGTGTTTGCGGTAAATATAGCACAGAGAATTCTGATGTTTGCTTCGACTTACGCTATATACAGAGGATTTGGTCTGCGAGATGAAAAATTTATCCATATGGTGCTATTGCAAAGTATTGTTGCCATATGCGCAGATATGTTACCACTACCTGGTGGCGTTGGAGCAAATGAACAGTGTTTCCTGTCAGTTTATCGAAATACTTTCCCGGCACAAAGCCTGATTCCTGCAATGTTATTAGTCCGGGCTGCGAACTTCTATTTGCTTGCCTTATTAAGTGCGATGTTAGTTTGCGGCATGCAGATTTGTCAGATCCGTAAGGCAGATAGAACTCAATGGAAGATTTCTGATTAATATAGCAGATATGAATAAAATTGTTTTGAATTTTGTACAATAAATTAAGAAAAACAGTCAGATAGAGTTGCGCACTTAAAATATTGGTGCTATAATAAGAACGGTAGATGAGAGTTAATTGTAAGAGTGGGCAGATGTCCACTCTTATGTTTTGTAGAGAAAGCAGTGAAGGGAACGGGTGAGTGCATGTCAAGACGTGAAGTATACGAAGCACGTACAGAAGAATACTTAACACCGATAGCAGAATCTGTCGGATGCAGTGTATATGATGTAGAAT
>JAEWWQ010000257.1 GCA_023458855.1 Bacillota bacterium | reverse complement strand
TCCTGATGCAATGTTACCCCATATTCTGCTGCAATCGGCTCAAGCGATTCGAATATCTCCGTCACCAGAGGACTCATTCTTACCATAGAAAAGGTAACTTCAGCCTCTTTGGTCTCCAGTCTGGATATCATCAGGATGTCATTGATCAGATTTGTCATATTATCTGTTTCTTTTAAGATCCTTGCAATAAAATCTCTTTTGGTCGCTTCATCTTTTACAAACCCCTGATCCAGCAATTCGGCATATCCTTTTACCGAAGTAATCGGAGTCTTCAATTCGTGAGATGCATTCGAAAAAAATTCCTGTCTGATTTTCTTTTCGAATTCAATCTGATTAACATGTTCTCTGATTTCTCCCACAAGCTTTGTCGTGGTATCCGATATAATATTCAATTCTTCATATTTATAGTGCTTAAATGAAAAATCAAGTTCCTCTCCATTGGCTTTTGCCATTTCCTCAGATATCTCCTGCAACGGTCTGGTGATTGTGTTTGTAAAACGATATGTCAGTACGATTGATATAAAAAATGCAATTACTACACCTATTAACAGGAAGGGAAATATCCGCACCATATAATCCAGAATGCCTGTATACGGAACTGCCATTCTGACAATATAATTTCCAGTCCCCGAGACAGCTGCAACATACAGCATATTTTCCTGCAGTGTTTCGGAATAGCGGGTCGCATAGCCATATTCCCCATGCAATGCCTTCTGCACTTCATCCCTTCCCAGATGGTTCTGTAATGTTTCTATATCCGCCACCTCTGTATCTGCCCATACTTTTCCTGTCATATCAATAATTGTGATTCTGGTATTTCTATCTAATGACCCTTTCTGTAATTCCAATAATTCTTCCTGTAAATCTCCCTCATAATTGAAAAAATTGTCTACTACATGAATCGTGTTCAACATATTCGATATGTTGCTGTCCAGTATCCTGTTTCCTATAAAATAATATGCAATAATACTGCTAATACCAAGCGCAAGCAATAATATACTTGTGAAGCGAAATAGCAACGCTCTTTTCATTTTTATCTCCTATTTCCTGCCAGGAACTATAGTGGATTTTTTTCCGGTATTGCGAAGCGGTAACCAACACTGCGGACAGTTTTGATATATGTGCTTCCCTCTTCACCCAGCTTCTGACGTAATGTACGGATATGTATATCCAGCGTTCTTGTCTCAATCTCTGCATTATAATCCCATAATTCATCCAGAAGTTCTTCCCGTTCTACTACTCTTGCTCTGTTCTCGACCAGATACATCAGCAATTCATATTCCTTATAGGTCAAAATAATCTGGTTGCCATCCATATAAACTTCTCTGGTGGCCATGGCAATACTTAGTTTTCCTAACGTAATAACACCCTTCTTCGGAACCTCCTGCACATTGCTTGCCCTCCTTAGGAGGGAACGGATACGCGCCGTTAACTCCAGGACACCGAAGGGTTTTGTAATATAATCATCTGCGCCGCCATCCAGACCGACTACCTTGTCATATTCCTTGTCCTTTGCTGTCAATACGATAAGTGGCATATTTTTAATGTCTTCCTGTTTTCTTATCTGGCTGATTGCTTCTAATCCATTTATTCCGGGAAGCATCAGATCAAATACAGCCAGATCTGGTTTCTCTGCCTGAATACACTCCAGAGCCGCCTCTGCTGCTTCAAAAGCCAATACTTCATATCCATATCCTTCCAGTGCGATCTTTACCAGATTGCGGATATTCTCATCATCCTCTATTACAAATATTTTCTGCATCTGTGCCACTCCTCTCTGCAGCAGTATTTTTCTGCCTGGAATTTCTCCTCACACTACTTTTCAACTGCCACATATCCTGCAATATTGCAGGCATGATCTGAAATTCTCTCAAGGTTACTTAAGATATCCAGGAAAATAACACCACTCTCAGGTTCACATTTTCCTTTGGAAAGACGTTGAATGTGCCTTTCCCGCATTTCCATTTCCATTGTGTCAACTTTTTCTTCAAATTCTTCTACGTGCTGGCTGGCAACTTTATTCCCATCGCGCCTGGCCGTAATAGCCCATTCTAATGCATTGATTGTTTCTGCTGCAATATCTTCTAAATCCGTTATTCCTTTTTTTGAGAATGATATCTTATCTCTTCTTCTGATATCTGCCAGCTCTGCGATGTTCTCACTATGATCGCCCACACGTTCCAGATCACTGATTGTATAAAATAAATTCTTTATTAACAGATGCTGCTTTTCTGTCAGTGAAAGGTTATCTACCTCTACCAGGAATGCCGTGAGCAGCTTTTCGAGTTTATTAATGACCTCTTCTGTCTGATACACTTCCTCAGCCATCGCTTTATCGCCGGACTGTACTGCCTCTATCGCAAGCTTTGCATTTTTAAGTGCTATGCTTCCCATATAAGAGACCTCTTTGATGGCTGTCTCAATGGCAAAGGAAGGATTGGTAAGAATTCTTCTGTCCAGACGTCTCATTACTTCAGTCGGAATGTCTTCTTTTACTTCTTCCATATCTTTATTATCTCTGATGATGGCTTCCGACATTTTCACCAGCTGGTTTCCGAACGGGAATAGGATCAGAGTATTCGTTACATTGAACACCGTATGGAAAATAGATATCTGCAATGCGGAAATCTTAGCCGCTGCCCACGATTGATTTAATCGGAACAGGATAAACATTACTACTCCAAATGTAATTGCCCCTATGATGTTAAACAGTAAATGAATAATAGAAGCTCTTTTTCCATTCTTACTTGTTCCGGCACTTGAAATCAAAGCCGTTACACAGGTTCCAATATTCTGCCCTAGTGTGATAAATATAGCTGACTGCCAGTTAACCACACCGTTCATGGCCAATGTCTGAAGAATACCGACAGAAGCTGATGAACTTTGAATAATCGCCGTAACTCCAGTACCAACTAAAATAGCAAAGATTGGATTTTTACCCAATACCGTAAAAGCATCCACAAAAATCTGCGCATCCCTGTAAGGTTTGATAGCATCAGACATATATGTAAGTCCAATGAACAATGCTCCAAATCCAACCAGAATTTCTCCTGCTTTTTTCTTATTTTCTTTCTGACTGAACAGCATTAAGAAAGCACCGAATCCTACTACTACCGGTGCAAAGAATTCCGGTTTAAATACATTTCCCCAATCGCTCATGGATACGATCCATGCCGTAATGGTCGTCCCGATGTTGGCACCCATAATAACGCCTACTGCCTGTGACAGCGTCAGCATTCCTGCATTCACGAATCCTACTACCATAACTGTGGTTGCCGAACTACTCTGGATAATCGCGGTGATAAGTGCACCTACAACTACTGCAATAAATCGATTCTTTGTTAAAAATCCCATCAGACTCTTTAATCTGCTTCCTGCCGACTTTTGCAGACCATCTGCCATGACATGCATGCCATATAAAAATAATCCAAGGCCTCCGATAAAATGAAAAATCATTTCTATATCGTCTTTGGTCATCCTACTTTTCCTCCATAACAATTTCCCTGATTGTTTATTATATATTTTTGGTCTTTCCACGCCAAAAAATACACATGACCAAAAGACCTGTTACTATAACATTGTAACAAGCCTCTGTAAAGTTAGTCTATACCTTATGTAAAATTTGTGTAAATTTTTTTACATAATTCTACGAAATAAGCGTTCACTCTACGTAAAAACAGAAATGATTTAAGTTTTATTACAACAGTCGCACGTTTTGAATAGATCCTGTTTCTCTGAAAATCTCCCATTCCGCAATATTAACTGCATGATCTCCGATTTTTTCCAGATATTTTGCAATCATCATAATATCAATGCAAATATCAGCATCCGCATGACCCTCTTCCGTATTTTCCCCTTCCTGCAGAGCGTGAATAACATCAAATTTTACTTTATTAAATAAGTTATCAACAATATCATCACTTTCGATTACTTCTTTCGCACGTTCTTTATCATTCTGCGTAAAACACTCTACTGCACTATGCACCATCTCTTTGGAGGCTTCAATCATAGGTGCAATATGTACAGAATATTCCAATAGATTATTTTGTTTCCATCTCAGAATCAATTCCGCAATATCAACCGCATGATCTCCGATACGTTCAATGTCGGTAACTACCTTCAGTGCTGAAGAAATCAGACGTAAATCACCCGCTATCGGCTGTTGTCTGGTAATCAGTGACAGGCACTGGGCTTCTATGCTTCGCTCCATATCATTGATAATTCTTTCATTTTTTATAATGACCTCTGCAAGTTCTTCATTCAGGCTTCCAACTGCCTCAAATAAACGGTCAATTGATAATTCCACATCACAGCCCATTTCTTTCAGACTGTTTTTCAATTTATCAAGTTCGTGTTCAAAATTAACTCTTGTTGTCATTTTCCCCTCCTTATTCTTAACCAAAACGTCCTGTAATATAATCTTCTGTACGTTTATCCTGTGGTCTTGTGAAAATATTGTTTGTAGCGCTGAATTCTACCACTTCCCCAACAAGGAAGAAAGCTGTGAAGTCAGATACACGTGCAGCCTGCTGCATATTATGTGTCACAACTGCCACTGTATATTTCTCTTTTAGTTCTACCATAAGATCTTCAATCTTTAGTGTCGAAATAGGGTCTAGCGCCGAAGTAGGCTCATCCATCAGAAGAATCTCCGGCTCTACCGCCAGTGCCCTGGCAATACAGAGCCTCTGCTGCTGTCCTCCGGAGAGTCCCAGTGCAGATTTCTTCAATCTGTCCTTCACCTCATCAAAGATTGCCGCGCCGCGTAAACTTTCCTCTACAATCTGGTCTAATTTGCTTTTAGAGCGAATTCCATGAATTCTTGGACCATATGCAATATTATCATAAATACTCATTGGAAACGGATTCGGTTGTTGAAACACCATGCCTACCTTTTTTCGCAATAAAGTAGTATCTACTTTAGGATTATAGATATCTTCTTCATCTATATAAACACTACCTTCGATACGAACACTGTCTATCAGGTCATTCATTCTGTTCAAGGTTTTCAGGAAAGTAGATTTTCCGCATCCGCTCGGTCCAATAAAAGCAGTGATTGCTTTTTTCTCAATCTGCATATCAATATCTTTGAGTGCATGATTTTGTCCATAATATAAATTTAATTTTTCTGTTTTAATCTTTGTATTTTGGGATTCCACATTTACTCCTAACTGCGGCCCGGAGCCGCGTATCTATCAATAGATGTACGGTATTTCTTTCTGTTACGCTTTACGATTCACATCGAAATATCTGGATAAGTATTTTGTCAGCATATTAATGCCAAGAACAATGACCAATAACACAAGCGCTATTCCGAATGCCTCACCGTACTGTGCCTTTGACATGCATAGGTACAATTGTATTGTAAGCGTTCCACCTGATTCTGCAATTTTTTTGATCAATCCCATTCCGGCTTTCGGTAATAAATAGCCGCTTCCGGCTGTGAACAAAAGGGCGGCAGACTCTCCAACAATTCTTCCGACTGCAAGTATTACGCCTGTAATGATACCCGGCATAGCAGACGGCAACAGAATGGTCCGTATCATATACCATTTGGTGGCCCCCATTCCCAATGCTCCGCTCCTGTAACTTTCGGGAACGGTCTTCAAAGCCTCCTGTGTATTTCTGGTAATAAGCGGCAGCACCATGATTGTCAGCGTAAATGCACCCGTCAAAAGTGAATATCCAAATCCGCATGTGGTTCCAAAAAACACCATTCCAAACAATCCAAAAATAATAGATGGAATCCCTGATAATACTTCTGTTGTAAATTCAATCACATTTACAACTTTCCCTGGTCTGGCATATTCATTCAGATAAATTGCTGCTCCAACTCCCAAAGGTGTTGCGATCAGTAATGTGATGATCACAATATAAAGTGTATTTACAATATTTCCGGCAATTCCAAAGGTTCCCTTTATTGTACTCGGAACTGTTGTAAGAAACTTCCAGTCAACACTGCCTATTCCTCTTATAAAAACATATCCCATGATACAAACTAACAACAATATGGATATTGATGCACTCGCATAGATCAGGCAGAAAAGAATATGATCTGACACTCGTGTCTTTTTTCCAATAATACTATTATTCATATTCTTTTCCCCCTTTCTTTAGCACTGTATTCAATGTAATATTAATTATCATGATAAATACAAACAGCACAAGGCCGATTGTAAACAGCACCTGCCTATGTAAATCAGAAGCATATCCCATCTCACTTACAATTGCAGTCGTAAGAAAGCGTACTGAATTAAACGGTAACGGCATATTGACCGAACTTCCCGATACCAGGCTGATTGCCATAGCTTCACCGATTGCCCGGCCTACTCCCAGAACAATAGCCGTAACGATTCCCGATTTTGCTGCCGGTATCATTACTTTAAAAATGGTCTGTATATGAGAAGCTCCCAGTGCAAGGGAAGCGGCCTTCAAATGTTCAGGAACTGCTTTAATCGCAGATTCACTGATATTAATTACTGTCGGTAATATCATAATTGCCAGCACGATAACTGCCGATATCAGATTTGCGCCTCCGGTAAACTGGTGTGTAGGTGAGTCCTTAAAAATATAGGTTTCAAGACGATACATCAGCGGATTCAAAATCAAAATACCAAGTAAACCATAGATAACGGATGGAATACCTGCCAGTAATTCAACTGCCGGTTTTACGATAGCCGCAATTTTCTCAGGTGCCACCTCAGCAAGAAATACAGCTGTCATTACCCCTATTGGAACTCCTATCAGAATGGCCAGAAATGTTCCTACTATAGAAGTTATAATGACATAGAAAATTCCAAATTTCGGGACCTGTGCTGTCGGTTTCCAGGTACTTTCGAACAGAATATCTCTGATACCTACTTTGGCAAGTGCAGGCGTTCCGTTAATAAACATGTATATTGTAATCGATAAGACTGCCAGAACTGCAAAGAAGGCACATATTGTAAAGATAATATGTGCAGCCTTCTCCACTGTTGATTTTGTTCTATGGCTTCCTATAATTGAAAACGAATTCTTATTAGTCGTCATATTTTTTTCCTATTAGTCTACTGTGATCAAACCAACGCCTTTGATTAATTCTTTTCCTTCATCCGATGCAAGATATTCAAACAGTGCCTGTACTGCTTCACTCTGTTCTGTAATCTCACCTTTTGTTGCCATTACAAATGGTCTGCTAAGGAAATACTTATCTGCTTTAATATTTTCTTCTGTAGGTGCTACATCATCCAGTGTCAAAGCAGAAACCGTATCATCCACAATATCTAAGGATACATAACCGATTGCTCCTGGTGTGGATGCTACTTTTGCCATAACGGCACCCGTACTGTCAAGTTCATTTGCGTAAGCACATGCGTCTTCGATCTCAAGAAGTTCTTCAAATGCTCCTCTGGTACCAGAGCCTGCTTCTCTGCCGATTACCACAATCGCCTGATCATCTCCGCCAAGGTCTTTCCAGTTTTTCGTCTCACCTTTATATATGCTGATCAATTGGTCCTTTGTAAGATTTGTCACTTTATTTGCCGGATCGGTTACCACAGCAATACCATCAATTGCCACAATGTTCTCCACTGCGCCTGCTTCTATTTCTGTATCTTTCAGATTTCTTGAAGAATTACCGATATCCACACTGCCTGCCTCCAATGCCTCTATTCCGGCAGAAGATCCTGTAAATTCTGCTGTAACTGTAACTCCCGGATATTTTGCCATAAAGCTTTCTGCAACTGCATTTGCTAATTTTTCCATGGAAGTGGAACCTGCCATTGAGATACTTCCTTCCAAATCAGCTGCTGCATCACCAGTTTCTGTTTCTGCCGTTGTCTCGGCTGCCGGTGCTTCCGCTGCGGTATCATTTGTTGTTTCTGCTGGTGCTTCCGCCGGTTCTTCTGCTTTACTTCCGCATCCTGCCAGACTTCCCATTACTAATGTTGTAGCTGCAAGTAATGCTAATACTTTTGTCATTCTGTTTTTCATAATATTCTCCTCTTTTTTCTTCTAATATTCAAAACTTTTTCTATCTTCTCGACAATCCCAGAATACAATATTCTAAAATAAGAAAATATCACTTTTTGGTTTCCGTTTTGTAAACTCTATGTTAAACAACATATGTAATTTTTTAAATTTTATACAATTAAAAAAGAGTAATAACTTCCGTCACCACTCTTCTATGATTGCATATCTATTTACTTTTTATCAGCATCTATCCTGCGATCAGGAAATAAAAAAGTACCAATACGCCAAGTATGATTCGATACCAGCCAAATACTTTAAAATCATGCTTTTTAATATATCCCAGCAAGAATTTAATGACTGCTATTGATACAAAAAATGCTACGATCATACCTACAACAAGTATCGATAATTCCGCAGATGTACACGTATATCCGGCAGCAATAAATTTTACTACCTTCAGCAGACTTGCTCCGAACATTACCGGAATAGCCAGAAAAAACGTAAATTCCGCTGCCACAGTCCGCGATACACCGATAAGTAACGCGCCTACAATCGTCGCTCCGGAACGGGATGTCCCCGGAAACACAGCTGCGATCAATTGAAATATACCTATAATGACCGCCGTTTTATAAGTAATCTCCGACAGACTTTTGATGTACGGCCTTTTTCCTTTGTTCCTATTCTCAATTATAATAAACGCAATACCAAATACGATAAGTGTAATTGCCACCGTCCAGTAATTATAGAACAGTGCGTCCAGCTGGTCATCAAAAAGAATTGCGACAATCGCGGCCGGAATGCAGGCGACTAATATCTTGAACCACAATTCAAATGTGTCTTTTTTAATAAAGTACGGCTCCTTCCTGCTAAATGGCCATATCTTACTCCAGAACAGCAATACGACCGCCAGAATCGCCCCTAACTGAATCACCACCAAAAATAAATTCCAGAATTCGGGTGACACATTAAGTTTCACGAATTCGTCCAGAAGAATCATATGTCCGGTACTGCTGATCGGCAGCCATTCCGTAATACCCTCTACAATACCAAATAATATTGCTTTTAAAATTTCAATCATTGTTTACAGCTCCTTGCCTCTTTTTATAGAACGAAATATCCATTATTTTTTCTTCAAACCGATATCAGCATCCATAGGTTTCTTTTACAAACTTACGAAGAGCTGTAAGAGAACGTTCCACTTTTTCTGTATCAATGCAGTATGCCATTCGGAAGTATCCCGGGCAACCAAAACTATCCCCAGGTACAAGCATCAGATCATACTTTTTTGCTTTTTCACTGAATAATTTTGCATCTTCTTCCAAAGCTTTCGGAAAGATATAGAACGTGCCACCAGGTTTTACGCAGGTAAATCCCAACTCCTTCAGTTCTTTATATAGTATGTTCATATTTTTCTCATATACCGACAAATCAGAAGTTTTATCAATAACTTTTGCAACCGCCAGCTGAATAACAGACGGAGGGCAGTTATGCCCAATTCCTCTGGATATCTGACCACACATATTGATAATTGTTTCTCCGTCTTTGCAGGCAGGATTAGCTGCTATATATCCAATCCGTTCACCCGGTAACGATAAAGATTTACTGAAGGAATAGCAGACCAGCGTATTGGGATAATACTCGGAGACACATGGTGCATCTACATCTGCAAACACAATCTCTCTGTAAGGTTCATCTGATATGATATAAATATCATGCCCAAATTCTTCTGATTTTTCCATTAAAATCTTTGCCAGTTTCTTTATCGTTTCCGTTGAATAGACAATACCGGATGGATTGTTTGGCGTATTGATAAGAACTGCCATGGTTTTCTCATTCAGCATGGCCTCAAACACGTCAAAATTGATCTGAAAATCTTCCACATGGGGAGGTACAATTTTTAAGGATGCTCCTGTCAGATTTATATATGGATTGTATTCCGGAAAGAATGGTGCGAAAGTAAGTATCTCATCACCCGGTACCGTAACTGCACGAACGGCATGTGCAATTGCACCCGCAGCTCCTGTCGTCATAAAAATATGTTTCGCGGTATAGGGAATACCAAATCTTCTTTTTAAGGAATCTGCAATTGTTTCCAGTACAGATGGAATCCCAAGTGTCGGGCTATATCCGTGCAGCATCATAGGATCTTCTTTTTGCAGCATCTCTATCATCGCTTCCGTAAAATCTTTCGGCGGTTCCACCGACGGATTCCCTAAGCTATAGTCAAAGACATTTTCATACCCGATTTCCTTTCCGCGTTCCGTTGCATACATAAACAATTCCCTGATCACTGATTTTGCATTTAACATCTCTCTATAATTTTCTGCAAGCATTCGTCCCATAACCTCCAATTTCCTATCACGCTTTGTCAATTTGCACAATTTATGTTACTACAAAATTGATACACAACATAGTTCATTCGCAACACGCTCCCGCTTGGATTCAGCACGCAGTGGTACATAAGAGCATAAAATACAAACTATGTTGTGCATCAATTTTTGTTTTGCAAGTATAAGTGCAAATTGGCAAATTCAAATATATAAACAACAAGCTTTTACAATTGAATCCTATAAGTTAAAAATACTGCCGTTCGCCAAATGCTTCGCACTTGCCTCTCTTGCGCTCATTATATCATATTTTATAAGGAAGACATAATTAATTGCATATTTCCCTGCATTGCAACTTCTCCGAAATCAGACGGCAGGATAAAATGGTCACCTTTCTTGATTAGTTGTCCGTTGATGAGACCATCTCCTTCTATCACGCTGCAGATTAAAAATGGTTCTTCCTGCATGAAACTGACAGGTGCTGTAACATCCATTTTCCATACTTTGTAATAATCACAGGCAATCAGGAGATTCTTTTTATTTGGTTCAAGATCTGCAACCTGCATGACAGAGTCTTCTACCGGTTTTGCCGGAACCGTAATTACGTCAATGCTCTTCTCTACGTGAAGTTCTCTTGGTTTTCCGTCTGTCAGTCTGTCATAGTCATACACACGATATGTGATATCGCTGTTCTGCTGTGTCTCTAAAATCATAAGACCGCCTTTGATCGCATGTACGGTTCCAGGATCGATCTGCAGAAAGTCGCCCTTTTTAACAGGAATTTCACGGATTAACTCACTCCATTTATTTTCTTCGATCATAGCACGAAGTTCGTCCTTACTTCTTGCATTATGACCGATTACCAGTCTGGAATCCGGTTCACACTCCAGTATATACCAGCATTCAGTCTTTCCCAAAGAACCATTTTCGTGTTCATTGGCATAGGCATCATCCGGATGGACCTGAATACTGAGATCTGTCTTTGCATCAATTATCTTTATCAGCAACGGGAACCTGTCTTTTTCCACATTTCCGAATAAGGCCGGATACTCCTCCCAAAGTTGTGATAATGTCTTTCCTTTGTATGTACCTTCTTTTATCACGCAATCCCCATTTGGATGTGCACTGACAGCCCAGCATTCTCCTGTGTCATTACCCGGAATCTCATACGGAAATTCTGTTCCAAGTCTGCTGCCGCCCCAGATCATTTGTTTAAAGACCGGATGCAGGAATAAAATAGGTGTTTCTTGTTTGTTCACAGTAAGCTCCTTCCCATTGGATTCTATTATTTTCTGATACCAGAAAGCAGAATCTTTTGCAATTCTTTTTTGTGTATTATAATCCACATATACAATGCCAAAACGTTCACGATATCCACAATCCCATTCGAAGTTGTCAAGAAATGTCCACAGAAAATACCCTCTGACGTCACAACCTTCCTTCACTGCTTTCTGCAATTGGGAAATATAGGCATCCAAAAAGTCAATTCTGTTCGGATCATGTACTTTTCCATCCGGAGAAATGTTATCATGACAGTCCATGCCATTTTCTGTAATATAGATTGGCATATGATAACGTTCGTAGATAAATTTCACGCCCCAATATAAACACTCCGGTGTTATTGGCCAGTTACATGCATTTTTCGGAAAACCAGGTGTTCTGTCGACATATTCCGGTTCTCCATCCTTACCAGCACGTATCCAGTAACCATTATAAATATTCTGTCCCATAAAGTCCAGTGGCTGATGGATAAGTTCCATGTCTTCTTTGGTAATTTCCGGTAAGTGTGCTGCAAATCTCTTCATGCCTTCTTCCGGATAATGACCCAAAAATACCGGATCATTGAACCAGGATACATTCCAGGTCCAGTTAGCATCTTCCGGCAATGAAAAATACACTTTTCTGGCAGCCTCGATATCTTCCGGCTTATTTGTATATGGGTATGCTACACCACAAGTTGGTGCATATCCTACTTTTATTGGCTTTTTGGCGTATTTTCTCAAATTGATAACTGCTTTTCCATGTGCGCGTAATGCATTATGCGCTACAAGCAAGGTTTCTTTCATGGATAATTTTAATCCCGGCGCATGTACGCCTGACAGATGTCCAAGTCCCACAAAACATTCCGGTTCATTTAAAGTAATAAAGTATTCTGCTATATCAGAAAAATTCTCAGATACTACTCTTGCATATTCTGCGAACCATTCAATTACTTCTTCATTGAGCCATCCGCCGCGGTCCTGCAATGCCTGCGGAAATTCCCAATGATACATGGTAACATATGGTTCAATCCCATTTTTCTTCATCTCCAGAATCATGTCACGATAAAAAGCAATCCCCTTCTGATTTACTTTTCCTACCCCTTCCGGTAAGATTCTCGACCAGCTGATTGAAAAACGGTATGCTTTGATACCAAGATTTCTCATAAGAGCATAATCTTCCTTATATCTGTGATAGTGGTCACAGGAAACTGCCGCAGACTGGTTTTCAAAAATTCTTCCCTGCTCATGAAAAGTATCCCAAATATTTTTTCCTTTTCCATCCTTCGTATCGCCGCCTTCAATCTGATAAGCGCTGCTTGCGACACCCCATACAAAATCATCTCTAAACATATTAATGCCATTCCTTCCTGATACCCGCATATTTGCATATTTTTGTATTTGCCCTATGATACCTGCGGATTGTTACGCACTTTGTGCTCTCACAATCCTAAAAACATTCGAAATCCGCCCTATTCGGGCTACTTTCTCATGTTTTGCGGGTCCCAAAGTCATGCTTTTTCATGCAAGCATGAAACACATGACCTTTTGACCCTGGTATCATTAATAAGAACCGATTACAGATACCAGGTAGAATGGCACCACGTCATCCTCATGTGTTTCCGTGATCCGGATCTCTACTTTATGTATCTTCTTTTCCGTGTGTTCCGTCAATGTCTGTAAATATAGACAGTCACCCCAGTCTTCCTCAAAATTACCGTCTAATACAACCGCATGTTCTTCATCACCATCTACGATTGCAACAGCGATCGGTGTAGGTTTATGAATTGATTTGCGGAATTGCACAGCAGTACCTGTTCCTTCTATTTCAAAACAGATAGAATCTCCAACATTGCCTGCTGTCCAGCCTTTTCTGAAAAATTGAGTAATTGTCTCTTGTTTTGTCATGTCTGCCACAAAGCCATTTGATGTAAAAGTATTGCTGTCATTCTGATATCTTGCAGAATGTTCATATTCATTTCTTGAAATCGGTGCAATC
>JAEWWQ010000256.1 GCA_023458855.1 Bacillota bacterium | reverse complement strand
ATTCTGACATGTCGACACGGATCAAGGCATCCTTTAAGCCAAACATGGCTTCTGCCAATGCCTTGCTGAGTTCTGTTTTGCCTACACCCGTCGGTCCCAGAAACAGGAAGGAACCAATTGGTCTGTTTGGGTCCTGCAGTCCCACACGTCCACGCCGCATTGCTTTCGCCACCGCTTCTACTGCTTCATTTTGTCCGATTACCCTTTTGTGAAGAATGGACTCTAATCTGAGCAAACGTTCGCTTTCTTTTTCAGCTAATTTTTTAACCGGTATTTTTGTCCATACAGATACCACTTCTGCAATATCATTTTCGCTGACAGCATATTTTTTTTGTGCCTGATTTTTCTCGTAACGTGCCTTTAAACGATTATACTTCCTGACGCATTCATCCTCTTCCCTCTTCAACTCACCTGCCTGGGAAAAAGATTCAAACTTAATTGCACGTTCTATCTGCATATCCAGTCTCTTAATATCTTCTGCCAACTGTTTTATTCCTTCAGGCATCTTCATATTTTTTAACCGAATTGCAGAAGATGCCTCGTCAATCAGATCAATTGCCTTATCCGGAAGATTTCGGTCATTGATATATCGGTTCGACAGCTCTACTGCTGCTACAATCGCTTCCGGTAAGATCGTAACCCCATGATGCTCTTCATATTTATAGGCAATCCCTTTTAATATCTCAATTGCCTGCTCTTCGCTCGGCTCTTCTATCGTTATCGGCTGGAATCTTCTTTCCAGTGCCGCATCTTTTTCAATATATTTGCGGTACTCTTCAATCGTAGTGGCCCCGATCAGTTGTATCTCTCCTCTTGCCAGAGAAGGCTTCAGAATATTAGAGGCATCAATTGCACCTTCTGCTCCTCCTGCCCCGATAATCATATGGAGTTCATCAAGAAATAATATAATGTTCCCATCCTCGATTACTTCTTTGATTACTTTTTTAATTCTCTCCTCAAATTCTCCTCTGTATTTACTTCCAGCCACCATGCCTGATAAGTCCAGTGTTACGACCCGTTTATGTTTGACTGTTTCCGGCACATCGCCCTGTACGATTCTTTGTGCCAAACCTTCGGCAATAGCTGTTTTTCCTACACCCGGTTCGCCCACAAGACAAGGATTATTTTTGGTACGTCTGCTGAGAATCTGGATAACTCTCTGAATTTCCTCATTCCTGCCTATCACAGGATCCAGCTTTCCTTCTTGGGCCAGTACCGTAAGATCACGGCTATATTGGTCCAGGGTCAATGTTCCTTCTTTCTTTTTCTTCTTGGCCTGTTTTGACCCCAGGTCTTCTTTATACAGCATGCCATCCTCGCCCATCGCTATCAATACGTCTATATAGAGCTTTTGTATTGAGATGCTCATGGTATTCAGAAGCCTTACTGCTACATTTTCTCCTTCTTTTAAAAGAGCCAGCAGGATATGCTCTGTTCCTGTTAATTCGGAGTGAAAACGCGCTGCCTGCCTGTGACTGTCCTCCAGAACTTTACGGGCACGCGGAGAATATCCATCCTGTTCTTCTAATGCAATTGTATTTCCCGGAGCGATTAAATCTTTAATCATCTCCAGCATCTGCTTTTCGTCCACACCGTTGTCCAGTAATACTTTTGCTGCTACACCTGTTTCTTCTTTTAATAATCCCAACAGGATATGTTCTGTTCCAATATAATTCTGTTTTAAATTTTTTGCCATTTTTGTAGCAAGATGTAATGCTGTTTTTGCCTTATCTGTATATTGTGACTGCATTATTCAAGTCCTCCATAATCTTCATATATTTCTTCAATAAGAGCATGCACTTCTTCCTTGGAAATATTCTTGCAGCTTCCCTTGGCCAGAACTACTCTCAAATCCCTTTTCATTTCTTCAAGCGCCTGAAGTTTATCTATGTCAATTGCTATTACCGCGCCTCTTCGCCTGTCCACCTTCACGAACCCCTCTTGTTTCAGGACCGTATACGCTTTATTTACTGTATGCATATTGATACCAATGCTATCAGCTAACTGTCTGACGGAAGGCAATGCATCTCCTTCTTTGAATCTGCACGTTGCAATTCCTATAATAATCTGATCGTGAAGCTGAACATATAGTGCTTCTTCACTATTAAAATCAATTTCTATAATCATAATTTATTACGCCTCCGCTTCTGTTATATTCAATATAACACAACTAGCATATTATTCAATCAATTTCTACCACTTTATAAAATTTTAATTTTAAAATTTCCTATGCCTTTGCACAAAAAAACCTTATCAATGTAAAAGCACTGATAAGGTTTTTTTCATGATAGTTCTATTGACCATTTATTCTGATATGTTTTTCCTGCATCAAGGTTGATCGTATCCGATTTATACTGAATATCCTCTATAACATCCTGTCTTGACGGCAAGGAAGTCCACGGCTCAATACAGACATATGGTGCATCGGTATGAGGTCTGTGCCAGATTCCCAGGTAATGCATATCCGGATACGATATTGCTATCTTTCTTTTTCCACTGTCTGACATCAGGGTCACCTTGCCAGCCATGTTCTTTAAAACAATTGCATCATCATCAAACATCGTATGTACCAACGGAATACTGTTTCCGTCTTTCAACAGAAAATCTTTATCCACCCCGCTCAGGAAGCAGCTTTCCGTATGTCCTACTCTTGTCGGTACATGCTGTTCTTCAAAGGACAAATAGTAATCTTCAAATTTTTTTCCCTCTTCCAGGGGAACTTTAAATCCGGGATGCCCTCCGATTCCGAAATACATCCTTTCCTCGGAACGGTTCTCCACGTAATAAGTGATAGCAACGGAAGTATCTGCAATTTCATAACTAATACGAAAGACAAAATGAAATGGATACATGGAATAGGTGTCACCATCATCTTCCAATTGCAAAGTCAATTTGCTTTCTGTCTGCTCAGATAATTCAAATTCTTTGTCCTTCGCAAAGCCATGAATATCCATCTTGTACTTCTGCCCCTTATATCTATATTGTCCCTGGGTAAGTCTTCCTATAAAAGGAAATAAATTAGGTGCTTTTCCGCCCCAGTATGTTTTATCTCCGCTCCAGAGATATTCCTGTTCGTCTAAGCAAAGAGACTGCATCTGTGCTCCAAGACTCGAAACGGTTAAATTTATTTTTCCATTTGATATGTGGTACATCATAATAGCATCCTCTATTCTGCATCCGGATATTCATTGCAAAGCAATTTGTACGGAAATTCATCTTCTTCTATTTCTGGAAATCTTCCGACTGCTGTATTGACGAAATGATTGTCATTTTCATCATCATTGCACATGGAGACTTCTCCCAGCAGAACACTGCCTCCTGTATCAGGTACTATAAAGTCGTGATACATATACTGGGTAATGGTAATGCTTTCTCCCGGTGATAATTTTACCTTTGTCCCTGCAGCAACGGTACTTAATTTTCCATCCATGCTGACAGATACATCCGTATCGAGGATACTGCCGTCTTTTGCTCCATTATATACGGTAATATATACGTCATTGCCACCTCTGTTAATGATATCTTCCATTTTGCTCCAATGAAAATGCATTGCAGCTGTTTGTCCTTCATATAACATCAGAAGTTTTTCCGCATAAGTTTTCTTATATTTGTCCATCTTCAGATTGCCATTCCGGATCGTGAGCAAAGAGAATCCAACTTCCCCGAACTTTCCGAGTCCAAAGTCTGTAATATCCCATCCTAATTTATTATCCCTTATCTCATCATACTCATGTCCTTTATTTTTCCACTCTTCTGCCGACCATTTTGCAAAGGGCGGGATTTCAAATCTATGTTCCCGGATAAGTGCCTCCATGTCTTTAATTACTTTATTTATCTCTGATCTTTTCATGAAAACCATTCCTTTCATTCTGAAGTGTTCCCACCTCATTTCAATATTTATATTCGGCTAAAATAACCTCTGGCTTATCAGCACCCATTTCTGCAATTTTCTCCCAGTTCATTACCAGTTCCAATAAAGCATCAATTAATGCTGTCTCTTTCAAATGTGCATAATTTTTGTAATAATCAAAGGATTCTTTTCTTCCGTTCGATATCAGTACATAATCAGCCAATTCCGATACCGGCGATTGTTTATATCCAGTAATCGCCATCATCTAAAGCCCTTTTTCCTTTCCCAATTCCATACCTTGTATGATCTGTCTGGAACTGCCTGACTGGGAAATGGCTATAATAATGTCTTCTTTGTCCGCAAGATTTACATGATTCAGGAAATATTCAGGTGAAATATCATAGGTACATTTTACGCCCAGTCTCCCCAGCCGGAAACCCATATAGAGTGCCAGCGGAGTTGTATTTCCCACTGCCAGAATATGCGCCTGCTTACATGTCTTGATCAAATTTACACAAGCCTGCATATCTTCTTCACTGATATTTTCCCCTATTGCCGTCAGCGAATTTACGTATTCCTGAAAAATCTTCATAACGGGATTGGGCTTGTTCTGTAATTCTTCAATTTCTTCCACTTCGTCTCTGCCTACGTCTTTTGCCAGCATCAGTCTAAACTGATAATATCCCTTGTATCCCAAATGATGGCACATGCGCACAACAGTTGCATCACTGACTCCGCTGGCTTTTGCCAGTTCAGAGACATTGGCATCTACGGCATCCTGGGGGTGTTCCAGAACATAATCCGCGACTTTTTTTTCTGCAGAAAAAATCTTTCCATAATTATCCTTAATTACATCTAATACGGGTTTATCTAACATTATGTACCTCCTTTTACATCTCTATATTGCAGCAAATTACACGTATTTTCAAGTTTTTTATTAAAAACACATCTGTACTCCGGCAACAAAGGAGTCACCTAATCCAATCGTATACTTCGGTTTATCAATATATTTAGAAGGTACTAACGTAACAGCATAAGGGAAATGCTCTTCCTGAATTATTTCTCTATTCCGAATTCCCTTTTCACTTAACGGCAATTTTATTACTTCTCCTATTTGTTCTTTTGTTCCATACCAGCCATTGACTGCTTTTGCAGTGGCCAGCATATTACCCATGATTAAGCCTTTTTCAATATCTGCCTGCAATTCTTCTCCCAAATACATGGAATAGTCTTTTGTGTGTACGATAATCCCCTTTTTAATTGAGAATCTTTCTTTCATATAGGCGACTCCCATGATACAGGAATTTATATCGTTCGTATCAATTGGAAAATCATACATGCCAAGCGTATATTCCAATTCTTCTTCATTCAGACTCAGAATATCAACAGACGGATATATCATTTCCAGACACAACTGCCTTATCTGTCTATTATGGTAATGTGCATCTTCAAAATATACAATTCCATCTTTATTGCTCATTTTATATTTTTGAATATGATTTTTCACATAGGCAAGTCTTTCTTCCAGAATACCCTTCTCCTGAATTGCATTAAAACTTGAAAGTACATTGCTTTTAATATCTGTGGCATGCGTTTCTATATAGGAAAAATAGGCATCTGAAAAGGGTAATGTCTCATTCACTGTGATTTTCGTTATAATAAGCCTGTTGGATGTCGGAATCGCAATCTGCTGACTGCCAAGACAAACGATATCACCCTTTTTAAACTGAATAATGTAGTGTATCTCTTGCTCTGCCGCCTGTATGATCTGATCTGTATGAACAATTTCTCCTTCTTCGGTAATCGTATAAATATGGGGTGAATTTAAAATATCACATACCTCTTTGGAATCATCCGTTAAATGAACAATAGAAGGACAGCCTACCGCTGCTAATGCCATGGCTGCCTGTGTCGCTGTTCCGCCCATACCCATTTTGAGTGCAAAGGTATCCTTTATAATGTCAAAATCTGCGATGTCAACTTCTCCGCCAATTCCGTGAATACAAAAATACACAATGCTTTCCAGAAATTCTTCCATCGAGGTGATTTCTTTTGCTGCCTTCATCGTATTAAGGTCTGTATTCGGGAGATACTTATGTAGAAGCTGATTGAATGTCTCTATCTGAAAGTCGCACAGAATATCCAGATTACTGGTGTATCCCATTGCTGTAAAAGCATTATTCGCGATTCTGTCTGCAATCAGCTGCTCCATTTCTTGGTAAGTTTTTATATATTTTTCTTCTATTTTCATTCTGGCTGCTCCACTTCCTTATTCTATGATTACTATTTTGTCATGAACTATGAGAAACACGCAAAGCGTGTTTCTCAAGTTACATTTAATTAATAAAGTGCAGCCTTTCCATCAGCCTTGAAAAGCTGGATTTTGTGATATGCGACTTCTTTCATCGCTTCCATACAAGGCGGCTCAATTATATTTGGTTCTCTAAGTCCATCATCTTTCAGAACTTCTCTCATTTTAATATAATATGCTGCTTTAATATCACTGGAGATATTGATCTTATTTACACCTAATGTTACGGATTCTCCAATTTCCTTATCCGGATTATTGGATCCTCCATGAAGTACCAGCGGAATAGATACTTTGGATTTGATTTCTTTTAGTAAATCTAATCTTAATTCCGGTTTCATTCCAGCCGGATATAGTCCGTGGCATGTTCCTATTGCAATTGCCAGAGTATCAACACCGGTTTCCTTTACAAATTTAACTGCATCATCCGGTTTTGTATAAATAATTACCTGATTTGCTGTTTCTGTGGAATCGGTTGTTCCGATTGTTCCCAGTTCACCTTCTACAGATATATCTGCTGCGTGTGCTGCTTCACATACTTTTTTGCAAAGAGCGATATTATCTTCAAATGGAAGGCTGGAACCATCAATCATAACTGATGTATACCCGGATTTGATGGCAACCATAATCTGTTCAAAAGATGCACCATGATCCAAGTGAATGCAGACAGGCACCTCTGATTTATAAGCTCTCTGCCTGATTGCCTGAATGACATCTGCTCCAATATGGCTCAATTCATCCGGATGAATTGCAATAATGACCGGTGCATTTTTTTCCTCCGAAGCCTCCATGATTCCGTTAAACATTGCATAAGAGCTAATGTTAAATGCGGGCACTGCAAAATTGTTTTTGTTTGCAACGCTTAAAAGTTCCTTCATATTCAGTAACATAATTTTGTCCTCCGATTTTTTTATTAGATTCCCGTTTCCGGTAAATCATACGTTTTTAATTTTTAACAGCTCCTGCTGTCATACCAGCGATAAAATAGCGCTGGAAGAATAAAAAGAGCAATAGTACTGGTAATGAGCCCAATACACTCATGGACATCATTTGATTCCATTCATATGCATGCTGCCCCATCAACAAGCTGATTCCAACCGGTACTGTTCGCATTTCATTTGTTTTGGTCAACGCTAATGCAAATAAATATTCATTCCATGCCTGCATAAATGTGTACATCCCTACTGAGACCAGACCTGGAACTGATACCGGAACCAATATTGTCCAAAGGGCTCTGAACCTTGAGCCTCCATCAATCATTACTGCTTCATCCAGATCTTTCGGGAGTGTATTCATGTATCCTGTAATCATTAAGATTGCATAGGGTAATGTAAACAGCATGTAAGTAAGTATCAATGCTCCATAGGTATTATATAATCTCAGGCTTACAATCAAGCTCAGGTAGGGAATCAGAAGTGTAATCGGCGGTACTGCCTGCACACTGACAATTATGGTATTGATGACACCTTTTCCCGGAAAATCAAAACGGCTGAAGCTATAGGATGCAAGGATACCAATGATAAGTGTAAAGATAACTACGATGATTGCAATGCAATAGCTGTTGATAAAAAATCTGACTTCCTCCGGATTATGAAAAATAGAACTATACGCTGTAAAAGTGAAATTCTTTGATATCCATGTTGGAGGCCAGGCAAAGATTTCTGCATTTGGTTTAAATGAACTCAATACCATCCACAATATCGGAAATCCTGAAAATAGTGCTCCTGCTACCAGTAAGATCATAATTATTATTTTTATATACCATTTTTTCTTTCCTACCATAATCAGTCCCTCTCTCTCTGATGACGCACATAGAAAATTGCTATGATAGAACAAACTACCAGTAAGATTACCGCTGATGCAGATGCCTGTGAATACTGATATTTACTAAATCCCTGTTTATAAATGAAAGTACTTATCATTTCTGTAGCATTAATCGGTCCTCCTCCTGTGGTCATCCAAATCATAGCAAATTGTTGTATCGTCCACACAAAATCCAACATTAGTAAACTAATCAAAATTGGTTTTAATTGAGGAATCGTAATGCGAAAGAATTGTTGTACTGCATTGGCCCCGTCAATTGCAGAAGCTTCATAAAGATCTGTAGATATTCCCTGAAGTCCTGCTAAAATACTAACCATATAAAATGGATATCCTGCCCATATATTAATCAAGGTAACTGAAAGTAATGCGAAATCCCTGGATCCCAGCCATTCTATCTGCGAACTGGTCAGATTGGTAATCTGTAACAGGTAATTAATAACACCATTGGGATTCATCATCATTTTCCACAATATTGCTATAACCGACGCCGTAAACATCCATGGTAATGCATATATCACTCTAAAAATTGCTTTTGACTTTGTTCCGATATATCTTGTATTGAGAAGCATGGCAAACAACATTCCCAAAAGCATATGCACAACTACACTGACGCCAACAAAAAACAATGTGTTTTTAACTGCAACAAAAAATGTTTTATCTGATAATATCTTGCTATAATTCTTTAGTCCAACGAATACAGGATTTTTGTTGATAATTACATTATCAAAAAACGAGTATCGCACCACCATACAGATTGGGATAATCAACAATAGAAGCATTAGCACAATTGTCGGCAGGAGATATAAGTAAGGTTCGCACTTTCTTTTGATCGTCTGTAACATCTTATCGCTGCTATCCTTTTGAGTTGTTTTTCTTTCCTTAGTCAACTTACTCATTCCCTCCTTCTTGATATCGGGCTGCATCACTTATCATGCAGCCCGATTCTGTTCTTACTGAAATGCTTCCATCCAAATCTCTTGTGTTGCAGACAACATATCTGCTGTTGAAGCGGTATCACCGTCAATATATAACTGTAATTGCTCGTCAAATTGTCTCATTAGTTCTTCTGATGTAGGAAGTCCTGTAAATTCATTTATTGCATAGCATTGCAGGTATAATTCATATGCTTTTACAAATAACTCATCTGCTTGTGAATAATCTGGTTTTGCATTTACATTTCCTGGGAAGGCATTTGCGTACACTGCAAGTTTTGCATTTACCTCAGGGCTCATTAAATATTCTATGAATTTCATAGCTTCTGCTTTATGTTCACAATTTTCTGCAACACCAATACCCCAGTTAGCTACATCCATACCGCTTTTGCCTGTATAACCTTCCTGTACCGGAACCGGCATGAATTCAAAATTCAGATCTGGTGCTTCTTTCTTAATCGTTGTTAAGTGTGCAAGAGAATCCGTCATAAATGCAACACGTCCGTTTGTAAATTCTTCTACCATATCTGCTTCTTTCATAGAATAAGCACCTGGTGCTACCAGATCTGCATCAAATAATCCTTTTACAAAATCTACGGTATCAGCCATAAACTGATTGTCTGTCAAAGCAGGTTTTCCGTCTTTTAACATCGTTCCGCCTGAAGCCCATAACCAGCTCATAAAGTTATTCTGAATACCGCTTGGAGATTCTGTGGATAATGGAATTGCCCATCCTGCGACTCCTTCATTTGCGGCTACCACCTTTTTACAAGCTTCCGTAAATTCATCCCAAGTCTTCGGAACTTCTGAAATGCCTGCTGATTCCAGGAGATCCTTATTTACATACATTGGATATGCAAAATTTACAACCGGTATCATGTATGTATTGCCATCTACTTTAATCTGATCTGACAACTGACTATCATCATATCCATCTGTTGACATCAATTCTGTCATATTTGCAATAGAACCCTGTTTTGCAAAATCATAGACCCAGGAACCATCCAGGCCTACTACATCTGCCATTGTTCCTGCTGCTGCGCCTGCAGCGATCTGTGTTTTGGTATCTGCATATGGATTACTCAATAATTCAATTTTGACCCCGGATTCTGCCGTAAATCCATCACAAATCTCTTGAAGAACACCGTCCGGTAATTCCACACCCCACCATTGCTGGAATTCCAAAGTAATGTCCTCTGCACTTGCTGTGCTTTCCGTTGTTGCCTCCTGAGAAGTTTCTGCTGATTGTGCTGTTTCTGTCTGTGTAGCTTCTGTTGATGAGCTTCCACATCCGACCAAACTAACTGTCATACCTGTTGCTAGCATAGTTGCTAGACTTTTTTTCATAAATGCACTCATTTTCATTTATGTCGTCCTCCCAATACGTTATTTGTATTCATTACTGAATACATTTTGTTTCGTGTTTACATTTTGAATTTTAAATGTATTTTTATTTCATGTCAATATATTTGTGTAATAATATTTCTTTTTGGCATTATACCTAATTATTACTCCATTTTTTGATATAATCCATTATTTTTTGTGCAAAATATACATATTAAACTATGCTCAAATTTTGTCAAACATAATTTCGTGAAATATCATTTCACGAAAGAAACAACAAGTAAAAAAAGATAACCGGCAATTGTTTCCAATTGCCGGCTATCTTTTTTTACTTTATTCCTTTATCCTTAATCCAAATCATCGCCATCTAAATTAATAAATACAAATGTATCTTCATCGTCCGGATCTAAGTCATCTGAAACTGGTGTAAATGCAGGTTTCTTTTTTACTTTTTTCTTAACTGGCGCATCCATTTCCTCCACTTCCAGGAAATTTCTTGGCTTACTTTCAGCTGCTTTTCTGACTGGCGGTCTCGCAGCCTCGACTTTCTTCTTTGGCACACGACGTACCACTGGTTCCGGTTCTTCTTCCTCTTCTACTTCATCCTCTTCTTCATCCTCAATAACAGGTTTTACCTTTTTCTTTTTTTTCTTATATTGTTTCGGAGGTTCTTCCTCTTCCTCTTCTTCCGGATAGTCCTCTGATTCCCATGCAAGTTCTTCCTTATAC
>JAEWWQ010000255.1 GCA_023458855.1 Bacillota bacterium | reverse complement strand
GTATGTGGACATGATGGTCATAGTGCCTCTTTAGCAGGTCTGGTTCTTGAAGTATACAATAAATCAAAAGGATACAAATTTGGAAAAAATGTGTGTTTTATTTTTCAATTTGGTGAGGAGACTGGTGAAGGAGGAAAGGTTTGCAGTGAAGCAGTCACGGAAGTAAACATAGATACTATTTATGCGTATCATAATATTCCGGGATTTTTTAAAGGAGCTGTATTAATTAAGGAAAATACTTTTGCATGTACTTCAAAAGGCATGATTCTACATTTTTCGGGCGCACCTACGCATGCGGCATATCCTGAATATGGGAGAAATCCTTCAATTCCAATAGGCGACATTTTAAGTCAGCTACCGGCAATAGCCGATCCTGTTTTGTATAAAGGTATGATTTTATGCACAGTAATCGGTGTTCATGTAGGAAGCAGGGCATTTGGGGTAGCGGCCAGCGAAGGAGAAATTTTATTGACAATTCGTGGCGAATATGAGTCTGATATGCTTAAATTGCAAGAAAACTTGCATGATAGAGCAAATAAATTAGCAAAATCTAAAAAACTAGAATTAATTGTAAAATATTGCGATGAATTTCCTGAAACTGTCAATAACAATAATTGTATCCGTGACATAAAAGAAAAGTGTGACAGGAATAAAATTCCGGTAGTCGAACTCAAAGAACCTTTTCGGTGGTCAGAAGATTTTGGATATTATCTGAAAAAATGCAGGGGAGCCATGATTGGAATTGGAAACGGCGAAGAGAGTGAACAGCTACATACGGCAGAGTATGAATTTTCTGATGACATTCTGGAAAGAGCAGTAGATACATTTTATACTTTTATTTTATAAGAGAGTCAAAGTCGCAGAAGGGAGCAATTATGAATTGGAATATCATTTATTTTATAATTGCAATTGCCATCCTTGTGGTTTTATTTGGATTCATATACATAGTGGCTAAAAATTTTCATAAAAATTACAGGAGCAGTGTTCTGGATGAGATGGAAGGGCACGATTTTGAATATTTCTGTGCTGATCTACTTAAGAAAAAAGGATTTATTGAAGTAGAGGTAACAAAAGCCAGCGGAGATTATGGAATTGATATATTAGCTGAGAAGGATGGAGTGACTTATGGCATCCAGTGCAAAAGATATCAGGATCCTGTGGGAATCAAGGCAATTCAGGAAGCATATGCAGGGAAAGAATACTATGACAGAATGGTCGGAGCAGTCATGACGAATCAATACTTTACAACACCCGCAGTAGAGACTGCCAGAAAATTAAAGATTCTGATGTGGGATCGCGGTTATATAGACAGCATGATGGAGGAAGTATGAAAATCCTGATAGATGGTGATGCCTGCCCGGTAATAAAATTGACGGAGCAGATTGCAAAAGAAAGAGGAATTGAAGTAGTTATATTATGTGATACCAGTCATATGATCCGTTCAGAATATAGTGAAGTGATTATGGTAGATAAAGGTACGGATGCAGTCGACTTTTTAGTGATTCAAAAGGGAAATGCAGGTGATATTGTTGTAACACAGGATTATGGTGTTGCAGCAATGGCACTTGGAAAGGGAATGCATGCAATACATCAAAATGGGAAGATATATACCAATGAAAATATTGATGGAATGCTATTTGAAAGGCATATGGCTAAACGCGCCAGAAAATCTTCAAAAAATCATATCAAAGGTCCTCGGAAAAGAACAACAGAGGAGGATAAATGCTTTGAGGCTTCTTTTAGAAAGTTAATTGATTATGCTTTAACTATATAAAATCTGCATCTGCAAGAACATTGTAAATTCCTAATAAATATACTATAATATTTTAAGTGAAACCGTGGAAATAAGTATCTGATGAGAAAAGAGGAAGAGATACGAGGTATACTTGTGGAAATAAATGCAATTTTAAATGAATTACTTGTAAAGCTGTTTAAAGACATTAATGATATAGAAGAGCGGGCAATACAGACAGGCGAATTTAAAGGTGTTACAACGAACGATATGCATGTCATTGAAGCGATAGGCATTGAAGAGGCAAAAAATATGTCTTCTGTTGCAAAAAAACTAAATGTCACAATGGGTACATTGACCATTTCTGTCAATAGCCTGGTGAAGAAGGGCTATGTGCAAAGGGTAAGAAGCGAAGAAGACAGGAGAGTTGTTTTTGTATCTCTTACCGATTCAGGAAAACGAGCTTTTGAGCATCATAAAAAATTTCATGCAAATATGATTAATTCTATCATTGCTGATTTGAGTGAGGAAGAAAAATCTGTGTTAGAAAAGGCATTAACGAATCTGAACGCTTTTTTTAAGAAAATGTAAGCATCCAGGAAACCTGGATGCCTATTATTATGTGCAGATATATTTGAAACGTCTTTTTCGGAAGAATATGTAGCCGCATATTTTGTCAGATACGATTTCAGCATAGAAAAATCCATAGGTCCAATTTCTAATAACAGCTGATGAAAAGCGATATCGCTATAATTATTTTCCATTATTTTTTTGGCAAGCTCTTTACATTCCAGAATTTCGAGGTAGCCAATATAATATTTTAAATAATTGGTAGGTTCTTCTACAATATATTCATAAATACTTCGTACTGTTGTCTCATCCGTAATTCCAAACTCCGCCAGCATCGAATACACCTCTTCATATTCCAATCCATCATAATGAATGGCAATGTCAAGAATAGAATAAAGGCACAATTGTAAATCCCGGTTATAGCGATATAAATCAATCAGCTTACTACTATAACTGTTTTCACCGGAAGTCTGTTCTGCAATTACTTTTTTTGCATATTCATAGGAAAGGTTCTCAACATAAAGTGCCCACCCTTCAACATATCCCCCGTAGTAAATGAGATTTCGAACAGGACTGGCATCCGTATTCTGTTCGTGCGTTTGAAAATATACCGTCTGATACAGATGCCCAGGGTATCCCTCATGCGCAAGTGTTGTATACAGTTCCAGATTATCTACAATACTGCTTTCGTTGATATAGATAGTATTATTTTGCATATTATCGATTGGCGGAGTCAGGTAATATGCAGGACTTACATACTTTTCCAGATTTGGACTAACGGTCTTTACCACGTAGTTTGAAGAATAGGCGTTAGCTGATAAGGACTCAGTGTTTGGAAAAGAAGGAAAATCAGACGTAATTCTTTTTTGAAGATCTTGTAACATGGCTTCCGGAGAGTCCCGAGGAAACAAAATAGTTTCTTTTGCATGGGAATTATCCTGAAGCTGTGTTACCAAAGAAAGAATAATCTCATAATCAGTCTGTAATCGTGCCTGCAGAAGTTTTTTTATTGAATCCATGTTTTTAGGCGAACCAGTGTTTTGATTTACCAGATAGGTATAGTATTCGCGTCCGTTTTGAAGATGGGACAGTCCGCCGTCATTGATTCCGGTATTTTTCAATTTTGCAATCATAGAGGCCAGTTTACTATATGCCGGGATAACGTTGTATTTCAACCTGCGGGAATTTTCTTTTGAATATGCTTTTGCATCAGATAAAGAAAGAGAACCTGAGTTTGCTAATTCATTGATTCGTTCATCGAAGGTGGTAATCAGAAAGCTGGAGCCGTCCGTTACGGATTGCAGATCAATGATAGTGTTGCACTGGTCAATTAATTTATCTGCACTATATGAAGGCATAAATAGGCCCATTTTTGATTTTAATATTTCATACTGTTCAATACTTGAAAAATAATCTGGAACAGAACTTAATAATGCAAGATAATCCTGGACATCCTGCTCGGAATTAAAATAATATTCAGCTAAAAGAATAGGGAGCTGTGACTGAATACCTGAGTTAGGAGCAAGAGGCTCATAATAATAATAAAAATTCTGATTTTCAAGTTGATTTTGAAAATTTTTAAGAAGAATCTCATAACATATAGAATCTTCTTCAGAAAGAGAAGAACGATCGATGTCCTGCAGTTTATGAATACTGTTTTCTAAAGTAATATTACTGTTGAGGTAGGAGGATTCTTCGAAATTAGGGAGAACAACTTTATAATCTTTTATTCCATAGTTCTGCGGATGAGCAATTGTATAATGCATGCTCAATGTATCGGCGGTAATCTGGGAGGTAAAAAATTGTTTTGTAAATTGTCGGAAGGAATGAGAGTCACTATGGGTATATTTATATGAAAAAGCACTTATAGTGATGACTATACATAGTGAGGATATTAATAAAAGATATAATTTAGATTTCTTGTGCACGTGGATACCGGCTTTTTATTTAAATATATGTAATGAAAAATAATAAGATGTTAAAAATTACTAATTAACGAAAGCGTTATTTGTCAAAAAGAAACTAACTGTGCAAAATGCAATATCAATCACAAAAACAATTTTAATAAATGTACAATATGCACATATAATATTGATTAAAAAAAAGAAATAAAGTATAATGTGACTAGATATTACAAAAAAGCACCAGTAACTGTTGAATAAAGGTACAACTTGCGAAACGGAAGGTGAAAATACAGATGCGTAAAAAGAATGAAGCAAAAACCAAAATATTTAAAAAGGTAAACTCAGAAAAAAAATTGAAGAAAAGCAAACGTATTAGGAAACCAAGGAAAAAAACAAGTATCGGAAGAAAAATCAAGACACTGTCCTTTTCCATTATTGTGGTAATGATGATATTGATGTGTACGCTCGGGATACAGGCACTGCGCTATAATAACCAGTACACGCAGGTATTAGAAAATATAAGTAAAATAACATACATAAAAACAAATGCAAGTAAAATGGCAAATACCATGGTTAATTTGTGTAATTTAGGAGGCAGCATATCTGAAAGCGGATATATAGAAGATATAGAATTAATGAACCAGTATCTGGATGATATTGAGAAGAACATTGGTGAAGATTCCAAATACAATCAGAACAGAAACCAACTGGCTCCGGTTCGTTCTTCCATAGAGAAGTACACGCAGGCTTTTAATGATCTCCGCGCAGCCTGCGGCGATGAATTTTCATCAGCGGGTTCTGAATTTGCAACTAAGATGAGTAATGAATCCAGCTTTACGACAATGAATGCAGAAACCTTGCTGACTTATGAGATTACAAGAAGTGAGGATATCCAGGATGAAATTCATCAGGATTTTGCAAAAATGCTTGCAGCTTTGATTGTTGCAGTCTTTATTGTAGGATTAGGAGCGGGTGTAGTGGCAATTAAAGTGTCTATCGGAATTACGAGACCGATTAAGGAATTGCAGAAAAATATTGCAATATTGGCTGAAGGAAATCTGTCTGGTGATAACATCATGATTAATTCCAATGATGAAACCTTAGATCTGGCTGATGCATTTAACCGTATGAAAGGTAATCTGACTAATATTATAGAAAAGGTATCGAAGGGTACCAAAGAAATGCAGACGGCAACAGAGAGCGTGGACATCAGTATTGGAGAAAATGCAAAAGGAAGTATTAAAATCTCAGAAGCAATAGAGGAGATGTTAAAGCGTTTAGAGCAGCAGACTAGTGAGGCAATGAAAATAATGGAACAAATAACATTAATGGGAAACGTTTCCGGTGAAGTAAGCAAAAGCGTGGACCATATACAGACCAGTTCCGATGACTCTCTGGTGAAAGCGGGTGTTGGTTCGGAAAATATATCTGCGTATCTTGCGCAGATGGAAGCTGTGAACAAGACAATGAATACAATGGAAAAGGTATTTGTTTCTTTTAGTGAAAGCACAAAGAAGATGAATGATATTTTAGCTACTATTTCTGAAATTGCAGAGCAAACAAATCTGTTATCGCTGAATGCATCAATTGAAGCTGCAAGAGCAGGAGATGCGGGAAGAGGATTTGCAGTAGTTGCTACAGAAATAAGGAAACTTGCAGATGATTCACAAAATGCAGCACAGCAGATCAGAAGTATCATTGATGTTGTACAGAGTGATGCGGACTCCATGAGCAATCAATTAGAAGAAAGTCTGGAACAACTTGAAAAAGGCAATTCTCTTGCAGAAGAGACCAAAAATAGTTTCGAGTTAATAAAAACAGGTACAGAGATAGTGAATGATGATGTAAATGATATTATAAATAAGATACAGAGACTTTCAGATGTAATGAATGAAACAATAGATGGTATTCAAATCATTCATGATGCGGCAGCAAGCAATGCAGAAAAGATTAATCAGATCAGCGAAATTGTGACAGGAGAAGCAGCAAACCAGGAAGAAGTCTCAGCGACAACTACAATGCTGGCAAATCTGGCAAGAGAGCTTGAAGGAGAAGTATCGGGCTTTGTGCTGAAGCAGCAACAGCCATTGGAAGAAACGAGGGCAGAATAGACAAAACAAAAGACAAAAAACCTTAAAATAATACAGGACAAAATGGTACAACTTGTCAATATGTACAACTAAAGTTGACAAGTTGTATTTATTTAGGCAAGTTGTATATACCAATCGGATAAACAAATGGTAGTTTTTTAAAAAATGAATTGACAAGATAAATGATAAGTTGTATATTATTACTAAATCAAACGAATAAAAACGAAATATGTATATGGGTTGCACAAAACGACATAAATCTACATGGTAAAATAATATAGAATATAATACATAAAAACATAAAAAATGTGCAATATTAAAAATATGTACAAAACTGTACAAATTGTACAGATTGTAAATACAAGTTCTTTAATTTTATTCTAGGGAGGAAATTAAAATGAAAAGAAAACTATTAAGTGCTGTCCTTTGCGTAGCAATGGTAGCAACAATGCTTGTTGGATGTGGAAGCAAAACTGAAGCGCCAGCAGACACAGCAACAACAGACGCAGCAGAAACAACAACAGAAGCAACAACAGAAGCAGCGACAGATGCGGCGGCGGCAACTACAGCTGGAGGAAAAGTGGGTGTAGCAATGCCTACCCAGTCTTCTGAAAGATGGATTAATGATGGTGCTAACATGAAGAAACAACTTGAAGCACTTGGTTATGAAGTAGATCTTCAATATGCTGAAGATGATGTTCAGGCACAGGTATCTCAAATTGAAAACATGATCGCAAACGGAGCTAACTGTCTGGTTATCGCAGCTATCGATTCATCAGCATTGGTAAATGTTGAGGCACAAGCTAAAGATGCAGGAATTCCTATCATTGCTTACGATCGTTTGTTAATGGATACGGATGCAGTTTCCTACTATGCAACATTTGATAACAAAGGTGTTGGTACAGCAATTGGTAAATATATTGAAGAAGCAAAAGATTTACCTACTGCTCAGAAAAACGGAGAATCTTATACAATCGAATTCTTCATGGGTTCACCGGATGATAATAATGCATTATTCTTATACAATGGACTTATGGAAGTATTGCAACCATACTTAGATGATGGCACATTAGTTTGCAAATCAGGAAGAACTTCTTTTGAGGACACATGTATTTTAAGATGGTCACAGGAAACAGCTCAGCAGAACTGTGAGAACTATTTAACAGGATTCTATGCAGATGAAAAACTTGATATCTGTGCATCAGCTTTTGATGGTTTTGCGTATGGATGTAAAGCAGCTCTCGAAGGTGCTGGATATACATTGGGTGATGAATGGCCATTAATCACAGGTCAGGATGCTGAACTTATGGCAACAAAGAACATTATTGCAGGTTCACAGACAATGTCAATCTATAAAGACACTCGTCTTTTAGCAGAGAAATGCGTAACAATGG
>JAEWWQ010000254.1 GCA_023458855.1 Bacillota bacterium | reverse complement strand
GGCACAGGGCATCTATCTGGAATATGCAAAGAAATTAATTGAAAAGGGCGAAGCATATTACTGCTTTTGCGATAAAGACAGATTAGCTACTTTAAATAGAGTAGTAGCCGGAAAAGAAATAAATGTTTATGATAAACATTGTTTATCCTTATCAAAAGAGGAAGTCGAAGAAAAATTGGCTTCCGGAATTCCTTATGTAATCAGACAAAACAATCCAACGCAGGGCACTACAACTTTTTCAGATGAAATATACGGTGAAATTACAGTAGATAATGCGGAGCTGGATGATATGATTCTTATGAAGTCAGATGGATACCCTACTTATAATTTTGCAAATGTAGTAGATGATCATCTAATGGGAATTACACATGTAGTCAGAGGAAATGAATATTTGTCTTCTTCGCCTAAATATAACCGTTTATATGAGGCTTTCGGTTGGAAAGTGCCTGTTTACGTACACTGCCCGTTAATTACGGATGAAGAACATCACAAATTGTCTAAAAGATGTGGTCATTCTTCGTATGAAGATCTGATTGAACAGGGATTTCTTACAGAAGCTGTTGTGAATTATGTAGCTTTGCTGGGCTGGAGTCCTGAAAACAATGAAGAAATTTTTACCTTGGAAGAACTGGTAAAAGAATTTAATTATCGCCACATGTCAAAGTCACCTGCGGTATTTGATTATACAAAATTAAAATGGATGAACGGTGAGTATATGAAAGCTATGGATTTTGATACTTTTTATAAAAAAGCCGAGCCATTCCTTAAAGAAGTACTGTCAAAAGAATTTGATCTCAAAAAAATTGCTGCAATGGTAAAGACGAGAATAGAAACATTTCCTGATATCAGAGAGCTTGTAGATTTCTTTGAAGAATTACCAGCGTATGATATTGCAATGTATACCCATAAGAAAATGAAGACAACAAGTGAGACTTCTCTTGAAGTATTACAGGAATTGCTGCCGATATTCGAAATGCAGGATGACTATAGCAACGATGCCTTATATCAGACTTTAGTAGCCTATGTAGAGAAAAAAGGATGTAAGAATGGCTATGCGATGTGGCCGATCCGTACTGCTGTATCCGGAAAACAGATGACACCGGCAGGTGCAACTGAGATTATGGAGATTATCGGAAAAGAAGAATCCATACGAAGAATCAAAAAAGGAATTGAATTATTACAGCATGTATAATAATCGTAATCTGAACATTGCACAGGAAACTGCAATTAATCATGGCGCAGGACCGGCACTTATATTAGCCGGTCCTGGAGCCGGTAAAACTTTTGTTTTAACACATCGCATAAAAAATCTGATAGAATCTTATCATATTCCCCCAGAACATATATTAGTAATTACATTCACAAAAGCCGCATCCATAGAGATGAAGGAAAGATTTCTTACACTTATGAAAAATCAATATACGCCGGTAACATTTGGCACTTTTCATGCAATCTTTTTTCATATTCTGCAACATTCTTATCATTTTACATTTTCCAATATCATAACTGAAAAAGAAAAATATAATTATCTACAGAGTATTCTGGAAGGGATAATACACGACAGGAGACAGGCAGAAAAAGAGCAGTTCTCTTGTGAAAACTGTTTGGAAAATGATATAGAAGAGATAGATGATGCATTTATGAGCAATGTCTTATCAGAAATAAGTAATGTAAAAAATCTTGGTCTGCCTATTCATAATTATGATGCAACTTGTATGGAACAGAATGAGTTCCGTGAAGTTTACCAGATATATAAAGAAAAATTAAGAAAAAATAGAAAGCTAGATTTTGATGATATGGTATTACTCTGCTATGAGTTATTAAAAGGAAATCAGGAACTCAGAAAATTTTGGCACGAACAATATCAATACATACTGATTGACGAATTCCAAGACATAAACTATATGCAATATATTACAATCAAACTACTGGTAAATCCAACGAATCATATTTTTGCAGTAGGTGATGATGATCAGTCCATTTACGGATTCCGTGGGTCAAAACCTGAAATTTTAAGACAATTCAAGAAAGAATTTGAGGAGACAAAGCAAGTACTGCTGAATATCAATTACAGGTCTTCTGCAAATATTGTTAATGCTTCATTAAATGTGATAGCAGAAAATAAAAATCGCTTTTTGAAAAAAATAGAAAGTAATAATCCAAAAGGTGATACAATAACTTTGCAAGACTTCGATTCGGAAGAGGCTCAGACAGCAAATATAATACAGTTCATTTTACAATTTAAGGAAAAGAATCATAGATTTAAGGATATTGCGGTTATCTATCGTACAAATGCCAGAGCCGGATATCTTGCTGAACAATTTGTACTGCATCAGATTCCGTTTGTTATGAGAGAAAAAATAAATTGTGTTTATGAGCATTTCGTTGCTAAAGATCTGATTAGTTACGTAATGTTCGGAAAGTCAAAGAAAAGAAGTGATTTTTTTAGAATTATGAACAAACCAAAAAGATATCTTAGCAGAGGTGCATGTAGTGATAAAGAAGTTAGTTTCCCAAAATTACAGTACTATTATAAAGAGAAACCTTATATGAGAGAAAGGATTATGAGATTCCAATATGATATTGAAATTATTCAACACATGAATCCCTATGCAGCTATTAATTATATTCGAAAAGGAATCGGATACGATTTGTATTTAAAGGAACTGGCAAAGAGCAAAAAAGTGGATGAAAAGGAATGGCTGTCTGTTCTGGATGAAATACAAAAGGAATCAGCAGCATTCGATACACTTGAACAATGGATGGCGCACATTAGAAATGTAAACGAAGAATTGAGGTCAGATAGAAAAAAATATATTGAAGATGGTGTTTCTATTCTTACTATGCATGGTTGCAAAGGGCTGGAATTTCATACCGTAATCCTTCCTGATGTGAATGAAAATGTGATTCCAAATAAAAAAGCAGAAACACTGGAGGCAATAGAAGAGGAACGCCGACTTTTTTATGTAGCAATGACAAGGGCGAAAGAAAAACTTGCATTATTTTATATCAGTCAAAAAGAAGAAAAAATACCATCCAGATTTTTAAACCGGCTACTACAGGAAAAAAAGGCTGATATTAATCAGCCTCTCCAATGATTTCATCATGCTCCGTTTCATCCAGGTATTCTGCGAACGCATTTGCTGCACGTTCGTATTCATCATCGTCTTCAATATATTCAATGACAGGCTCCGCAGAAGCATCGTTTTCATCTTCATGATAACGATAAATCCATACATCACCATCTTCATTTTCACCTTCCTCATCTAATGGAAGGAGTACGATATAATCCTGTTCCTCTACTGTAAGAATAACAATAATTGCACATGTCACGTTGCCATCTTCCAGTTCAAGGGTAACAGTCATTTCTTCATCATCAAATCCAGTTTCTTCCTCATTTTTTTTAGCTCCCATTATAATTCCTTTCTTATGGTCAGTTTGTTTTATAGAAAATTCCTTACTGCTGAAGAACGATTTAGCGTTCTTCCAAAGCGAACTTGTTCGCTATTTTTATATTACCGAACGAAAGAAAGAAAGACAAGTTATTTTTTGAGATTTAAGATAAAAGTTATTTTATGTTCCGTATATCTTATCTTTTTAATTTATGTTATTATCTTATTATATGTGTATCGTGCTACTAAAGGAGTAATTACATGAAAAATGCAGGAAATGTAAAAACAGGATACCCTTATCCAATGG
>JAEWWQ010000253.1 GCA_023458855.1 Bacillota bacterium | reverse complement strand
GATGGTAATTGATAACGGACATAAGAAGAACTGCTGGGTTGGAATTTGTGGAGAATTAGGAGCAGATATTACACTGACTCAGACTTTTATTGAAATGGGGATTGATGAATTATCCGTTTCACCTGCATGTATACTGCCTATTCGAAAATTGATCAGAGAATTACCATAATAAAAGTAAAAATATGTATAAAGACTAGATAAGAAATCAAGTGAATATGGTATAATTATATTGGGAAAAATTAAAAAGAAGAAAATATGTTTCATTAGGTACAATAGTTAAACTATGACATGGCCAGGGGAGACTGTGAAATGAGATATTATGTATTAGATGCAATTCGGGGAATTAATTTGATCAGTATGATTTTATACCATTTTGTATGGGATGTTGCATACATCACTGATGGAAAATGGGCATGGTTTGAGTACGGTCCAGGCTATGTATGGCAGCAAAGCATATGCTGGATATTTATATTACTCTCAGGTTTTTGCTGGTCGATGGGAAAAAGACAATTGAAAAGAGGCATCATAGTTTTTGCGGCAGGAGCGCTTATTTCTCTTGTGACCATAATTTTCGTACCGGAACAGAAAGTCCTTTTTGGGATACTGACTTTGCTCGGCTCAAGTATGCTTCTGATGATTCCATTGGAAAAGATATTATCAAAAGTACCGCCTGCAGCCGGAATCTGCATTAGCAGTATGTTGTTTATTTTATTCCGAAATATGAATTGGGGATATATGGGATTTGAAGGCTGGAATCTGGTAAAGCTTCCTGCGTTTTTTTATCGTAATCATCTTACGGCATATATGGGATTTCCTTTACGTAATTTTTATTCTACCGATTATTTTTCACTATTTCCATGGATATTCCTATTCGTGACAGGATATTTTCTATATCGGACAATAAAGCAAAAAAATATGATGTCTTTATTTTCTTATAAAGGAATAGATGCAATAGAAACTATTGGAAGGCATTCCTTGATTATTTATTTGCTGCATCAGCCAGTCATTTATTTGGCTCTATTAATGTGGTTTCAATAAATTGCATAAGTAAAAGCAAGCGGATATAAATAAAGTATCCGCTTTTTTTTTATTCTATAGGATTCAAGTATGAATTCGTTAATTTGCACATATGCTTGCAAAACAAAAATTGATGCACAACATAGTTCGGTGAGCAACTGTATGAAGCCGCTGGTACTTAGATCATGTATTTTATGATCTTATGTACCATTGCTTGCTGAGTCCAAGCGGAAGCGTGTTGCGAATGAACTATGTTGTGTATCAAATTGAAATATAATACACCATATTGAAAGATTAGTGTATTATCTTGCACTGATAGTGATGCTACTATAAGTATAACAAAGAAAAAGCGATATCACAATTTGGGAGGTAGAAAAAAATGAAAAGAAAAGTTTTATCGGTTTTACTTGCAGCAGCAATGGTAGTGTCCATGACTGCATGCGGAAGCAGTAAGGAAACGGCAACAGAAAGTGCGGCAGATGGGGAAGCAGCAAGTACAACAACAGAATCGGCGGAAGATACAGGAGACGCAGTCACAATCAGGGTATTCTCAAACCTTCCGGACCGTACGACCGGTCAGGGATTTGTAGAACAAACATTATTTGATAACTATATGGCTGAAAATCCAAATGTAAAAATCGAAGTAGAGACATTGGATGATGAAGCTTATAAAACCAAATTTAAAGCATATGCGTCAGGGAGCGATATGCCGGACCTGGTAAATGCCTGGGGGCAGCCGTCCTTCTTAAATGAGATTATTGACGCAGGTCTTCTTGCAGAACTAAATATGGATGATTATGCTGATTATGGTTTTATCAGCGGTTCACTGGACGGATTCAGTAAAGATGGAAAATTGTATGGCTTAGCAAGAAACACAGATGTTATGGGATTCTATTACAATAAAGCAATTTTTGAAGCGAACGGATGGGAAGTACCGACTACTTATGATGAATTGATTGAACTTACAGGTAAGATCAAAGAAACCGGAATGATCCCATGTAGTATGGATGGATCAGATAAGTGGCCGCTTTCAATCTATATTAATGATCTGATGCAAAAGATAGACCCTGAAAGCAAATCTCTCTTGCAGCCTTCCATTGCTAACGGAGATTTTTCCGCTCCGGTTTACAAAGAAGCATGTGAATTGTTTGAAAAAGCAGTAGATGCAGGTATGTTCCAAAGTGGATTTGAGACGACTGATTACGGTACATCCAAGAATCTGTTTACGAATGGGCAGGCAGCTATGTTCTACATAGGAAGCTGGGAGATGTCTATGGCATCCGATGAGACAATATCACAAGACGTAAGAGATAACATTGGTGTATTTATGATGCCTGTAGTCGATGGTGGCAAAGGAAATGTGACAGATATTGCAGGATGGAACGGAGGCGGATATGCGGTTACAGCTAATTCAGCAGTAAAAGAAGAAGCTATCAAGTTACTGAATTATATGTTCTTGCCGGAGAACTGGTCAAAAATCTGCTGGGAAAATGGTGTCTGCATGTCGGCCCAGGATTATTCAGCATACCTGACAGGAAAGGAAACAGCAGTACAACTTGATTTTACAGATATTGTATCGG
>JAEWWQ010000252.1 GCA_023458855.1 Bacillota bacterium | reverse complement strand
GCAGGAATGAATCCAAAGACGTTGCAGTATATTATGGGACATTCTGAAATCGGTGTCACTTTGAATACGTATACGCATATTGGTTTCGAAGATGCAAGTCGTGAAATGCGGAAGATAGCAATGAATGAGTAAGTAGAAAGTGCGAGTAGTACAAAAATTTGATTTACTACTATATTTACTACTTATGAAAAGGATAATATAACAAAATATGCTAAGATATACCACAAAATGAATGTAGTAAATCACTTAAGAGAACTATTAGAAAATGCCGATAATTATGCAATTACGGGCATTTACCATGAAAAACCAAGATAAAAAAGGAGTTAACAAGATATGATAAAAATACTATTTGTCTGCCACGGCAATATTTGTCGTTCGCCAATGGCGGAATTTGTAATGAAAGATTTGATACAAAAAAGAGAATTGGAAGGAGAATTTAATATTGCATCAGCTGCTACAAGCAGGGAGGAAATTGGAAATTCTGTGCATTACGGGACAAAAAATAAATTGGCACAGTACGGAATATCTGTAGCAGGAAAGTGTGCTGTTCAACTTAAAAAGGAAGATTATCATAAATATGATTATCTTTTAGGAATGGATTCAATGAATATCCGGAATATGATGCGTATTTTGGGGAGTGATCCGGAGGGAAAAGTGAAAAAACTTCTGGCATTTACAGATAGGGAAAGAGATATTGCAGATCCCTGGTATACGGGTGACTTCGATAAAACTTATGAAGACATAGTGGAAGGCTGTGAAGCATTGTTGAAATATATCCTTATGAATAATTAATAAAATACATACAAAAAACCCCTCTCAGTCTGAGAGGGGTTTTATATCCTTCTAAACTACTAGATAGCAGCGTGGAAAGTACGTGTAATAACGTCATTTTGCTGATCTGGTGTCAGCTTAATAAAGTTAACAGCGTATCCAGATACACGAATTGTTAATTGTGGGTAGTTCTCAGGATGTTTCTGAGCATCTAATAATGTTTCTCTATTTAAAACGTTAACATTAAGATGATGACCACCTTTTGTTGCATAACCATCTAATAATGAAACCAAGTTTTTAACTTGTGCTTGACTTACTTCTGCCATGATATATATCCTCCTAAAATTTTATTAATGAAAATCATCTAACCCCTCTTCAAGGGTAGGAACGCTGCAAGCCAGAGGGGTTCTGGAACAATCCGAACATCCCATGGTTTGAACTTCTTTTGTCTTATTGATAGAATCATCTACGTCAACATTTACATGTCCTACACCTTTGGCCATGTGTGAATCCAACATAGCCACAAGATCATCAATCATACTTTTTTGGTCCATATTGCACCGTCCTATTCTCTTACAATAGTGTAAGAACTTATTTGTTTAAATCAAGTTCGATGTCGCCAGCGAATACCTGATCTTCTTTTCCAAGAGCGCCTGGGACAATGGTAAATGTGTTAGAAATACCGTCCTGTGCATATTCGAAAGGAAGTTTTGCTACTGAAGCCAAAGAAGCTACAGCTCCGTGAGTATCACGGCCGTGCATTGGGTTAGCACCCGGTGCAAAAGGCTGTCCTTTCTTACGTCCATCAGGTGTATTACCTGTTGCCTTACCATAAGTAACGTTTGAAGTAATTGTCAATACTGACATTGTTGGGAAGCCATCTCTGTATGTGTGATGTCTTCTGATCATTGTCATGAATTTCTCCACAAGGTCATGAGCGATAACATCTGCACGATCATCATCATTTCCGTATTTTGGGAAATCACCAGTAGTTTCGAAATCTACGATAATTCCGTCTTCGTCTCTGATTGGTTTTACAGTAGCGTATTTGATTGCCGATAAAGAGTCAGTTACAACGGAAAGTCCAGCGATACCAGTTGCGAAGTAACGAAGAACATCTCTGTCATGTAAAGCCATTTGAGCTCTTTCATAGCAATATTTGTCATGCATATAATGGATAACATTTAATGTATTTACATATACATCAGCTAACCATTCCATCATGTCTGTGAATTTGCCAATTACATCATCATAATCTAATACATCACCAACAACCTGACGGTATTTAGGTCCGATTTGTTTGTGAGATACTTCATCAACACCGCCATTTAATGCGTATAATAAACATTTAGCTAAGTTAGCACGAGCTCCGAAGAATTGCATTTGTTTACCGATAACCATTGAAGATACACAGCAAGCGATTCCGTAATCATCCCCATGAGTTACTCTCATTAAGTCATCATTCTCGTATTGAACAGAAGATGTTGTAATAGAAATCTTAGCACAGAATTTTTTGAATGCTTCCGGTAATCTTGTTGACCAGAGAACTGTTAAGTTAGGTTCTGGTGAAGCACCTAAGTTTATTAATGTATTTAAATAACGGAAAGACATCTTTGTAACCATGTGACGTCCATCAACACCGCAGCCACCGATTGATTCTGTAACCCATACTGGATCGCCGGCAAAAATCTGGTTGTATTCTGGTGTACGAGCAAATTTAACACATCTTAACTTCATAATGAAGTGATCGATAAATTCCTGAATCTGTTCTTCTGTGAATGTACCATTCTTTAAATCTCTTTCAGCAAAACAATCAATAAAAGTAGAAGTACGTCCAAGAGACATAGCTGCACCGTTTTGTTCTTTTACAGCTGATAAGTATCCGAAGTAAGTAGCCTGAATAGCTTCCTGTACATTTGTAGCTGGTTTAGAAATATCACAACCATAAGAAGCAGCCATTTGTTTCATCATTTTAAGAGCTACGATCTGCTCTGAGATTTCTTCACGAAGACGGATAACATCATCTGTCATAACGCGTCCTGTAGAATCTTTCTGAGCTAATTTGTCTTCGATAAGTCTGTCAATACCATATAAAGCAATACGTCTGTAATCACCGATGATACGTCCACGACCGTATGCATCAGGAAGACCTGTAATAATATGGCTTGAACGGCAAGCTCTCATGTCTTCGTTATAAGCATCGAAACATCCTGCATTGTGTGTTTTTCTGTGTGTTGAGAAAAACTCACTGATTTCTGGATCTACTTCGTATCCATTATCAGAACAAGCTTTTTCTGCCATACGGATACCGCCGTAAGGCTGCATAGAACGTTTGAAAGGAGCATCTGTCTGGAAACCAACGATAGTTTCTTTATTTTTGTCTAAGTAGCCTGGTCCGTGAGAAGTAATTGTAGAAACAACTTTTGTGTCCATATCAAGAACACCACCTGCCTCACGTTCTTTCTTAGATAATTCTAATACCTGTGCCCACAAATCATTTGTGTTTTGTGTAGGACCTGCTAAAAAAGAATCATCTCCATCATATGGAGTGTAATTCTTCTGGATGAAATCTCTGACATTGATTTCATTTTCCCATTTTCCGCCTACAAAATCTTTCCATTCTGGTCTCATTTTATAAAAGCCTCCTAAAATTAAAATATAATATTATGTCTTTTTGGGTAAAAGACGTAGTTACCAGCATAAAACAGATATAAACTATTGTTTGCTTATTTATGCTTGTGTATATATTAAAATGTGAAAAAATTCACATTCATCCCGTACCATTATTATATGTTAATATGATTCGCTACGTCAAGATTGCGGATGTACTTTTTTACATACAAAAACTGAAAAAATATGAAGTTTTTGTTAAATTTAACAAATGCTGAGGATAAGTTGCATGATGCTGGGAAAAGTACTATAATGTAAGCGGTAGTTTTCTAATTATAAGAGAGAATTTCAGGAGGAAAAAATAATGGCAGAGATAACTAAGGATATGACAATAGGAGAAATACTTAGAGCAAATGCAGATGTTGCACCTATTTTGATGGAAGCCGGAATGCACTGCCTTGGATGTCCATCGGCTCAGGGAGAGTCATTAGAAGAAGCAGCAATGGTTCATGGAATGGATGTTGAAGAATTGATGGCTAAAATAAAGGCATTATAAGCTTGATTACATTTCTTGCTTTATAAAACAAAAGACGACGGACAAAGCGTACGCATTGTTCATCGTCTTTTTGCTTTGAGTAATTACACCATTTTAAATAAGAGAAAGCGATTGCAAGGCAGTATCTCTTAAAATAATCTCACAGTGTTCTTCCAGATAAGCTTCACTTGCAGTTGAATATTTTTCAACTGAGGCATATTCGGATATTATGTTACAAATCTTATTAAATTCTTCTGGTGTATGGTCATTCTTGGAAATTATTAATATATAATTTCCGGTATTGATATTTTTGAATAAAGAATTAAAACCATGGTAAAAATCTTTTAATATATGAGCTAATTTTGTAACTGTTGAAATGGAATCCAGAGAATATATTTTTGTCAAATCGACAATCTCCATGGCTTTTACAGTCATATCAGAAGCATTTTGCTGTTTGAGCGCTGTAATATCTGAAGAATCTTCACTATTCTCTGATACATCGGTAAAATTACCCTCGTGTATCTTTTTAAATAAATCAAGTACGTCATCGGCACCTTCAGAAAGATTATTAATGACTTCATCAGAATTTGAATCGGAATCGTGCACAGAGGGCGCAAATTTGGAAAAGCGGGTATCCAATTCCTCGGGATCCTCAACCTTTGTGATTATAAGAACAATACATTCTGAGTTAAGCGGTATTGCTTCTATCATAAGCGGAATATCTTCTGCTTCAAAACCAAATTCAAATGATGCTTGCTGCATCATGTCGCGAAACAGATTTTTCGCCTTTTCTGTTCCGTATGCAAGTTCACTAATTTTCAATTCACGATCTGCCAGATCTGCTTTGGTAAGCGTACAACGGATTTGATGGTCATTCACTTTTTCGATTTTCATAGTATCACATCCTAACTTTTTGATACAAAAATAATGAGTTGTATTTGTGACTGAAACACCAGTAACATAATAGTTTGTACTATTGAACTTTTGATAAGTTATATTATACTGTATATTTTATTAAGTCAATAGCACAAGGTGACAGAAAAATATTTTTTATAAAAAATATATAAATTTTTAAAAAATTTTAATAATTATCTTGCATATATGAAAAATATCATATATAATCCATTTTGCAGAGTGTTTCCGGATAGTCAGCATCTGATAGGAGGCACGGACAGTTCTTTTTACAACAAAAAGTTGTATTCATTATTAATTTAAAAGCAAATATATGGGTAACGTTAGTATGCCCAATCTCATCCCCTTTATTTCAAGAAACAACGGGGAATGTCTTACAAGCATATGTGCTTGTTCGAATCATTTTTTCCAAACAAATTTTTTAATTACATTCAAACAATTTAAGTTTTGATTGGTATCACACCAATTATTAGTTTGATGCATGTCCGGACACTTCTGTTACTATAAATATCGTCATTATCAAATAATAATATTAGTACAATACTTGTGTTTATTATTAATTATATCACAGAATCCTTTTGGAGAAAACAAGTATTGGACAAGGGAGGGAATGTAGCTATCGCAAGAAAACAAGAACTTCAACTTGAAGTATACGTTATGTTGAAAACAGCTATGAATAGAGGTGTTCAGCTATATTTGGAAGGAGAACCGACCTCACCGGAAGAAATTTCCAGAAAATACTGTCTCAACGATGAGTGTATTTATATGCCTGATTATGTAATGAACGAAGCAGGTGAATTAGTAGAATTGCGCTATGATAAAATTAAAGATACCTAGTTGATGTGAGCCTTGTATTGCATTTTGTAAATATCTAAAATCTAAAGAACTGTATCTTTTAGGGTTAGTATTCATGAGAAGCCCCTTTATGTAATAACCAACTGAAGAAAAACAGGGAAGGATACAGTAATAAATAATCAAAAAATGTCAAAAATGATAATGACGATATGTTAATAGTCTGCTATAATTAGGACGGTCAGGAGGTAACTGGAATGAAGAAAAAGATGATTCCGGTGCTTGTTGCGATCCTATTAATCTTGATTGTAGTTGCAGCGGGCTTTGGTACAAAAATAATAGAAAAATATTCCTACTCAAAAGAAAGAGCAGATATGACGGAATATTATGCTTTAACAGAGGAAGACGATGTGGCATTAATATTGCAGAATGACTTTCTGGAAGCGAAGGGAAAATTAATAGACGGAACATATTATCTTGATTTTGATACGGTACAAACTTACTTTAATGATAGGTTTTATGTAGACAAAGTTGAGAATTTATTCATATACACAACACCCACAGATATTATCAGCGCACCAATCGAAGGGAATGTTGCGAATATTTCGGGGGTGCCGAGTGAAGAAAATTATGTAATTGCCACATATCAGGGAGATACGCTTTATGTAGCGGTTGATTATGTGAAAAAATATACCAATTTTTCTTATGAAGTATTTACGGAACCGAATCGTATGCAGCTATATACGGAATGGTCAATGAGAACAATAGCAGATGTTGCAAAAAACACGGCTATCCGTTATCAGGGAGGCATAAAGAGCGATATACTGAAAGATGTGGCTAAGGGAGATAAGGTTGTTGTTCTGGAAGAGATGGATAATTGGGTGAAGGTGAAATCAGCCGATGGAATTGTCGGATATATTGAAAAAAAGAGGCTTACAAATCAAAGGGATGAAATGCAGACACCGGTTACAGAGGTAGCAGTACCGGAATATACAAGTCTGACAAAAGATTATAAAATTAATATGGGCTGGCATCAGGTGACAAATCAGACAGCCAACACTTCACTGCAGGCTGTATTAGCACAGACAAAATCAATGAATACGATATCTCCGACCTGGTTTTCCCTGAGTGACAACAATGGGAATTTTACAAGTCTTGCTTCAGCAGATTATGTGACAACTGCGCATAACCTGGGAATAGAAGTATGGGCATTGATAGATAATTTTAATACCTCTGTGGACACGAATGAAGTATTATCCTCTGCAACAAAAAGAGCATACTTGATTCAGGGGTTAATAAATGCAGTTCTTCAATATGACATAGATGGTATTAATATTGACTTTGAGAAGATTAGTACCGAGACCGGACAAAATTATATAGAGT
>JAEWWQ010000251.1 GCA_023458855.1 Bacillota bacterium | reverse complement strand
TCGCAATAATTGGTTTTGCACCTACCAATGTTTTAAAACTCTTTGCACTGGTATCAGCTATTGCCGCAAGCTCGTCTGCTGTCGGATCCTGATTCAGACCACAATCTGCAAAAAGAAAGGTTCCGTTATCTCCCATATCACAATCTGGTACATCCAAAATAAAAAAAGCAGATACCAGTTTTACTCCCGGTGCTGTTTTTAATATCTGCAAAGACGGCCTTAACACATCTGCTGTTGCATGACAGGCTCCTGCCACCATTCCATCAGCATCATTTGCCTTTACCATAATAACTCCAAATGTCAGGTAATCATGCAATAGAATTTCTCTGGCTTTTTCTTCTGTCATCCCCTTTTCTTTTCTTGTTTCATATAAGATATTTACATATTCATCAAGTTTATCGGTTTTTTCAGGGTCAATAATCGTGATACCTTCCAGATTTACTTCCAGCCATCCTGCACCATCTTTGATTTTCTCTTCCTTACCGATCATAATAATATCGGCAATGCCTTCTTCTAAAATATGCGCTGCTGCAATCAGTGTTCTTTTATCATTTGATTCCGGTAATACAATTGTTTTTTTATCCATTCTGGCTTTTTCTTTGATTGTATCAATGTAAGACATAATCCATTTCCTCCAATATTTGTATTTATTCAAATCCTGCAGTTACGTTTTCTGCTAATGTACTGTTTATACAGTTATGTAAGATGATTATAAGTTATTTTTTTATTGTATACAAGATAGATAGTTGTCAAATATTGTGCAAAATGAAGTACAAAACCCACATTGTTTTATCTTGCAAAACATGATACTCTTATTGTATCTATTTTTATACAATAAGGAGAATCTGCTTATGAAAGTAGTTGGTATTATTGCAGAATATAATCCATTTCATAATGGACATAAATATCATATGGAACAGGCAAAAGCTTTGACTGGTGCTGATCATGTCATTGTCGTCATGAGCGGAGATTATACACAGCGGGGCAACCCGGCACTGATAGACAAATACGCACGCACACAGATGGCTCTTATGAATGGCGCCGACCTGGTACTTGAACTCCCACTTTATTATGCCTGCACAAGCGCAGAATATTTTGCCAAAGGCGCTGTTACCTTACTGGATAAATTAGGCATTGTAGATACGCTCTGTTTTGGAAGTGAATGCGGGGATATCACGGTATTGTCAGAAATTGCCAATGCTCTCTGCCACCCAACCAGTGATTTTGACAATATCTTGTCCTTTTATCTGAAATCAGGTAAGACATTTCCGCAAGCACGTGCACTTGCTTTAGAAGAGACCATTCCTGATTTTTCCGCACACACTTCCATATTATCTTCACCAAATAATATTCTTGGTATCGAGTATATGAAGGCACTTATCCAAAGAAACAGCAACATTGTTCCTTATACCAATTTGCGCGTTGGATCCGCCTATCATGAGAAAAGGCTTCAGGAACATAATAGTTCCGCAATTGCCATCCGGCATTCCCTTGCGGCTAACCGCAGTTTATCGCTGATTGAGGATCAGGTTCCCCCTTCTGTTTATACAATTATGCAGAAATATTTAAATTGTAGCTTTCCTATATTTACAGATGATTTATCTTTCTTATTACATTACAAGCTTTTACTGGATTCCAGGACCGGATATACCGATTATATCGACGTGTCTGAAGATCTTTCTGCCCGCATTCAGAATCGCCTGAACGAATACAAGGATTTCAGTTCCTTTTGCGAACGATTAAAAACGAAGGAAATGACGTATGCACGCATTAGCCGATGCCTGCTGCATATTCTTCTGAATATGCGTAAGGACAAGCTTTCTTCTTTTCTCGATGATGATACTATATTTTACGCACGTATGCTTGGTTTCCGTAAAGAAGCTGATACTCTGCTCAGGCGTATCAAACAGCATAGTTCCATCCCTCTTATCTCCAAGTTGGCAGATGCCTATAAAATTATTAATAATGCTGCCGGACTTTCCATGTTGGAAGAAGAGATTTGTGCTTCTCATATTTATAATACAATTATCAATACAAAATATAATCATTCTGTTCCAAACGAATATTCCCAAAATATTATTATATTACCATAAAAAAAGGTTCCCAAAGCAAATTATATGCCTGGGAACCTTTTATATATTTTTCTGTTTTTGCTTTAATTTTTAAAGCTATGAATGGGAGCCGGGATACGTCCTCCCCTATTAATAAATGCATCACAGGAAAACCCGTTTACCGGCATAATCGGAGCATAACCAAACAGACCGCCAAATTCAACCGTTTCTCCGACTCCTTTCCCAACAACCGGTATCAGACGAACCGCTGTTGTTTTCTGGTTTATCATACCAATTGCCATCTCATCTGCAATGATTCCGGATATTGTTGTTGCTTTTGTATCTCCCGGTATTGCAATCATATCAAGTCCGACAGAACATACACATGTCATTGCTTCTAACTTTTCAAGCGTTAATGCACCCGCCTGTACCGCATCAATCATTCCTTGATCTTCGCTCACAGGAATAAATGCACCACTAAGTCCTCCCACATAAGAAGATGCCATTACACCGCCTTTTTTCACCTGATCATTTAACAGAGCCAACGCTGCTGTCGTTCCCGGTGCACCCGCATACTCCAAACCTATCTCGCATAAAATATCAGCAACACTGTCACCGATCGCCGGTGTTGGCGCCAATGATAAATCTACAATACCGAATGGGATATTAAGACGTTTTGATGCCTCCTGTGCTACCAATTGACCAACTCTTGTTACTTTAAATGCTGTTTTTTTAATGGTTTCACATAACACTTCAAAATTTTCTCCACGTACCTTGGAAAGAGCAGTTTTTACAACACCAGGTCCGCTGACCCCGACATTAATAATTGCATCTGCCTCTGTTACACCGTGGAATGCACCTGCCATGAACGGATTATCATCCGGCGCATTACAGAAAACAACCAGTTTCATGCAGGCAACAGAGTCTTCCTCTTTCGTAAGATTTGCAGTTTCCAGCAGAATCTCACCCATTAATTTAACAGCATCCATATTAATACCCGTTTTGGTGGAGCCAAGATTTACGGAACTGCACACTCTGTCTGTTGTGGCCAGCGCTTGTGGAATTGAACGAATTAACAGTTCATCCGCTTTTGTCATCCCCTTTGATACAAGTGCAGAATATCCACCGATCAGGTTCACGCCTACTTTTTTTGCCGCTCTGTCCATGGTATCTGCAATGGTCACAAAATCTTCTGGTTTTTTGCACGCTGCACCGCCGATCAATGCAATTGGCGTTACCGAAATTCTTTTATTCACAATCGGAATACCGAATTCCTTTTCAATTTCATTTCCAGTTTCAACTAAGTTCTTTGCAACTGTGGTAATCTTATTATAAATATTCTCATTCACTTTATTCAGATCTGAGTCAATACAATCCAACAGACTGATTCCTAATGTAATTGTTCTTACATCAAGATTTTCCTTTTCGATCATTTTATTTGTCTCTGCCACTTCAAACATATTTATCATAATGATGTTCTCCTACTCATTTGGTTAGATATCTATTATATTCTATCTTAGCACCACTAAATACGATGCATTTTGTCAAAGATATCTTCTCTTTGGCATTTGATCATTACTCCGATCTCTTCTCCCATTTTATCAAGATCTGTTGAAATATCATCAAATTTTTTAGTTGCATTATCCATATCTACAATCATCATCATGTTAAAGTACCCTTGTACAATTGTTTGCGAAATATCCAGTATATTAATCTTATTTTCTGCAAGATAGGTACATACCTTTGCAATAATACCTACAGCGTCTTTTCCTACTACGGTGATAATCGTTTTTTTCATAATGTGTTTTCTCCTTCATGCTGATCGTTTTATATTTCCACAATTTCCGATACTTCACTGCGTTTCGCTACACATATCGAAAAATCATCGCATTTATATGGTGTGTCTGTTGCCGCAACTTCTACCCGGACAGTTTCATAAGCAAGTTCCGCCATATTATTTTCTTTACTAAGATGTCCGAGAATTACCTTCTGCATTCCGTCATGCAATATCCTGCTTAGTAATCTGCCTGACAATTCATTAGACAAATGCCCTCTGTCTCCTAAAATTCTTTGTTTCAGATAGTAAGGATACGGACCTACCTGTAACATATTAATATCATGATTTGCCTCCAGCAATACCGCATCCAAGCCTTGCAGATTTGCTACTGTATAATCGTTAAAGGTACCAAGGTCAGTGATGATACCAATCTTTTTATTTCCATACTCGAAACGGTAAGCCAACGGCTCTGCTGCATCATGAGATACCCGCATCGGGCGGACTGTAATATCTTTTATTCTTAGCTTTTCATCTGCCTTTATTGGACAAAATAAAGATTCATCGATTTTTCCTACAGAACTTGTTGCCTGAATCGCCTGAATCGTCCCCGGTGCTGCATATATCGGTAATCCATATTTTCTGCTGATGACACCTAATGCACTAATATGATCAATGTGCTCATGGGTAACCAAAATACCATCCATATCTGTAATACTAAGTCCTATTTCATTCAATCCTTTTTCAGTTCTTTTTCCGCTAATGCCAGTATCTACGAGCAGATGTGTCGTATCCGACCCTATATAAATACAATTCCCACTGCTGCCGCTGGCAATACTGCATAATCTCATTCTATTCGCTGTCCTTCCAGTATATTTCTATTACATCCCCCTGCTCCAGGGGCTCCATGTATTGTGCTGCTGTTCCGTTACAGGTTGTAACAATTCCGCTTCCCTTTACTTTGGATAAATCAAAATCAACATAATCAAACACGTCTACAAATACATAACTTTGTTTTCCATGCATATGTATTTGTTTTCCATTCACCACAACAGACATCGTAACACTGTTATTTTCTATAGGGTTCTCTTGATAGTCATCTTCTTCATACACCAAATCTTCTGATACATTTTCCGAAAGTGCCCTCATGTCCTCTTCAAAAGACAGCTTTTCCATCCCCCACATAACGGAAAAGTTTTCAAAAACCTTAGTATTTATATCTGCCCACTTATTATTAACATATAAATTCATTTCGCTGTCAATAGAGACATCCATAAATTCCACAATTTGCTCTACGGTATAATAATTTAACATTTCAATCTCATCATTTTCCTGAATCTCATAATAACCAGATTGTAATGTTCCGTTTACACTGGCGAATTTTGGTAATTCGATCTTTTTATCATTTACGATTATATTTAGTGTAGCTGAATACTCTTGCAGCTTCTGAATCTCAATTTTTGCTGACTCTCCAAATGTAGATTCCTTTACCTCTATCACATCATTTGCATGAATTCTCTGTGAAATATCTGTTCTATCTCCATTTAATGTAATCTCAGCCGGTTCTCCCAGTTGTCCTCTCACAATCTTACTCTTGCCGTCTACGGTAAAGTTCAATTCCTTTCCACGCCTTGGAAATAGTGCTTCTTTCAGAAAATCAGCCTGCATTGCGGCATCAACAATTGCTAATTTGTTATTATCATATAATTTTACCCGTTCTCCATTAAACGTTACATAAATAAAATTATTACTTTGCTCATAAAAATTAAGGCAGATACCGATTGGCGTAACAAGAAGAGAATCTTTTTCAATACCTTCTTCTAAAAACTCAATCGATTGCATTACTTCTTTTCCGCGTAATGCCACTCTTTCCTTTTGAATAGAAAGTTCTGCTGCCAGTTTTTCCGTATAGGTAGGAATCTTTCCACCGCCCCCGACAACAAATACCGCACTTACTGATTTATCACCATTCAGCTCCTTGATCTTATCTGCTACCTGCTTTGTCATAGAATCTACAATTGGTGCCACAATGTCAAGTACTTCCTCCCTTGTTATTGACTGCGGCAAAAACATGATGTCCTGATATTCAACCACATCCTGATCCATGATGCCCCTTTTTATCTTCTCCGCCATGGCAAAATCAACCAGACAATGCTGCGCGATTGCTTCTGTCAGACTGTCCCCTGCACATGGCAGCATACCATATGCGATAATACTTCCATCTTTTGTGATGGAAATATCGGAGGTGCCTGCCCCCACATCTACAAGTGCGATATTCAGCATACGGAAATTTTCCGGTATGGCTACCTGAATTGCCGCAATAGGCTCCAATGTCAGGTTCGCTACTTCTAAATCTGCCAATTCCACTGCCCGATACAAACCATCTACTACATCATCTGGTAAAAATGTTGCAATCAGTTCTTCTGAGATGGTATGGGCTTTATGGTTTTCCAGATTGCTCATCGGATATCCATTCATATAATAACGAATGACCGAGTAACCCACGCAATAAAACTTATCTTCTAGCGTATTACTTTTCTGAAATTCCGCATATGCTTTCTCCACACCAGCAGAATCTAACGCATAGATATCTTCTGATGTAATGACCTTGTCGGCGCCAAGTTCTACTTCTACCAAAGTTGTTACTGTACGCAATACGCGACCGGCTGCTGCGATACAAACGTCTGCCAGTTTTCTTCCAATTCGCGATTCCAGCTTTTCTTTTACTTCCCTGATTGTCTGCCCGACTTTGATAATATCATGAATCTGCCCATCCAGCATGGCTCTTGTTTCATGTTCTCTTGTCTCTTGCGCAACGATATAGAACTTATCTCCCAACTTATATCCGACCGTTCCAACGATACTTCTTGTTCCTATATCCAGTCCGAATACCAGTTGTCCCGGGTATTGATGCATATCTATCATAGGTATCCCCCCAATTTCTCATCAATCTGCTTATACGCGTCTTCTATTGCACCGCTGTTATCTATTACCACCTTGCAATATGCCCGGAATATTTGTTCCGGTAACTGCTCCCTCATAATCTGCGTAATCTTTTCCTCTGAATATCCGCGTGACTTTTTCAAACGCTCCCGTCTGACATCCTCTTTTGCATAAATATACCACAATTCATCCATGATTGTCTCATAATGTTCTTCAATTAACAATGCGGCTTCCAGAAAAAAGAAATC
>JAEWWQ010000250.1 GCA_023458855.1 Bacillota bacterium | reverse complement strand
CAGTATTTCTTCCCGACAGCTTTCAAGCCTTGCTTCTGTTGGCTCCCAGATTCCATCTATCATTGCCTCCAGATTCGATTGCAATGCTGCTAAAGGTGTTCTGAATTCATGTGCATAATCTCTTGCCATACGTTTCTTGGATATCTGCTGTTTTTCCAATGTCTCAGCCAATGTGTTAATACTATGTATCAACTGGTTGATTTCATTAATTTTAGAGACAGTTGTTATTCTGTCCGTATAATTACCTTTTTCGATTTGTCGCGTTTTATCAATTACTTTTTTAATTGGTCTTGTAATTCGGTTCGCAATCATGAATCCCAAAAGGGCAGCTACCAGCAAAAATACAATTGCTACACTTACAAATATTTTATTTAACACTTGTAAAAATTGCATATCTTCATCGTTATAGTAAAAAGGGCCATAATATCCAAGTGTCACAGTCCCGACCTTTATATCACTTTTTATAACATCATAATTTTTTTGTACATACTCACCATTAAAGTTTGGATATATACTTGCCATATGATCACGCATACTGTCGATCATATTGTCACACATCTGACTGTCTAAAGTACTCATGCAAAATAATTCTTTTCCATCCCTGTCATTGACCATAAGCACAAGACCTTGTTCCAATGCAGTATTTCCTATATTCTCGAGTGAATTTGTACTGGGAGCTTCTCCATTTTCGCCAAATGCCTTCATAACCTGGTTCACAATATCATGGTTCTTCTGCTCCTGGGTATTTATAATATAACTTTGAAATTTCTGCTCCAAAAAATAATTTGATACTACCAATAATGAAATAACTAAAAACAAAGAAAGTAAGACATACGATATGGTTAGTTTAATTTTTAGATTTAAATTCATCAGTTCATCCCAACTTTCTCACTACTGTTGCTACTAACTTCCAAATTTGTAACCGACTCCCCGAACCGTAACAATATAATTCGGATTTGTTGTATCATCTTCTATTTTACTTCTCAGATTTTTTATGTGCGAGTCTATTGTCCTTTCATAACCATCATATTCTATTCCAAATGCGATTTCAATCAATTCTTCTCTGGTAAATGTCTTTTTAGGATATTTAGTCATAGCACATAATAGTTTGAATTCATTTGGAGTCAGATTTACAATTCTACCCGCTTTTTTCACAGTATAAGAATTCAGATCAATTTCAAGATCGTTATTATTCCAGCTCATACTATTAAAAAGCGGTGAGATTCCTTCGTTTGCCCGTCGAAACAGGCTGTTTATCCTTGCTATTAATTCGCGCGGACTAAATGGCTTTGTGACATAATCATCCGCACCTATATTTAGACCGTTTATTTTTTCAGATTCATCAATCTTTGCCGTAAGCATAATAATGGGAACCCTTGAAGTCCTTCTGATTGCTTTACACACTTCTTCCCCTGATATTTTAGGCAGCATCAGATCGAGAATAACCAGATCTGGTTTTCTTCTCTCAAAAAGGGATAAGGCCTGTTCTCCGTCATAGGCTGTCATTGAATCATATCCGCTATTTTCAAGGTATGCAGCTACCGCCTCTATTATTTTTGGTTCATCATCAACAATCAGTACTTTTCTTTTTGATTCATTCATAACAGCTGCCTCCAACACCTTTATTATAGCATAAGTTATCTTAAATTCATAGATTATAGCCGCAGCAGCCGGCAGGAAGACCAGTATTATCGACTTCTGTCGAAGTTTCTTCTTGTTCGGTTGCCTCTATACCCGGTGTACCTTCTAATACGGTTATGCTGCTTCTTATCATTCCCATCCAACAGCTATATCCAAATTTGCCTGTATCTGCAGGTGTAAAGTTAATTACATTTTCTCCTGCAACAAGTTTTTGCCTGATGTCATATTCTGGTATGATGATTTCATTATTGCAGCCATTCAGACTATTCGCATCTGCCTGAATTGTCCATTTAACAGGAATACCTGCCTGCACTGTAATAGGGGTATAGCTTCCAGAAGAAAGTGTTGTTGTTATTTCCTGTACATCTTCATTTACAATAGCAGTGTTTGTACTTTCCTTTTTTTCACTTGCCATGGCAATACCGGAACTCAAGGTTGTACCAGTAAAGGCAAGTCCTCTGTTTAACATCGCAACTCCTAATACAATAACAAGCATAGCACTTATTTTTACCATATTTTTTGTAAACCGGGAACTCAGCATAGATCCCAACACACCAAAGGCAAATAACAGCGGGACGGTTCCAAGACTGAACAAGAACATGGAAAGTGCTCCTGCTATAAAGCTTCCTGTTCCAAGTGCATATAACTGCATTGCCTGAAGTGGTCCGCAAGGCATGAAACCATTAAGTAATCCTACTACAAACGGACCCTTATTTCTTTTCTGACTATTGATCTTCTGTGCAAATATAGCTGGTATATGTGGATTGATTTTTCTTAAACCAGGGAAGATATTCAGCATATTCAGACCCATGATAACCATGAAAACACCAGCCAGCATTGAGATAAAAGCACTTCCGGTATTAGAAATACGGAACACAGATCCTAATGCACCAACAATTCCTCCCAAAACCGTATAGGAAATGACTCTTCCTGCATTATACATAAGGCTTGGTGTCAGTTTGGAAAATTTTCCATTTGCTTCATTATCAAATTTATGGGATACACATAGGGAAAGATTGATTCCACCGCACATTGCAACACAATGAAGAGAGGACAAGAGCCCAACCGTAAACAGGACCGCATATCCCATATTCGGACTGATTTCTGGTATAAAATTAAAACCTATCGTATGCTTAATGATTAAATAGAGTCCTAAAAGTATGATTCCAATAACTGCCAGCTGACTATTCGAGTTTTTTGCGTCTTTGCTTTTAGTAACCACAGCATCACGCTTCACTGTATAATCGAGTTCTTCTATGGTCCTTATAATATCTTCTAATTGAATCCTGTCTTCCTCATAAGTAACTACAAGGACCTGGGTCACAAAACTGACTTCCACTTCCCGAATCCCGTCCATGACTTTCAGCTTATTTTTGATTCTTGTTTCACAGGACGTGCAGGTAAGACCGTCCAGCTGTAATGGCTTTCTTATTACTTTATTCATGATTTTCCTCCCTTCTGCCGCTTTGGCGTGTCTTATGATTTCCAGTTTTCAAATATTGCTTTTGCTTCATTTAAAAAGTCTTTGGATATTGTTATATTTGTTTCATCTACGGTTTTGTTTTCGGCAAATATCGGGACCGGATTACATCCGCCTTTTGAAACTTCTACGTCACTTGCTTTAAAACGGTTTCCACAGTTTTGACATACAAGAGAATCACCTTCCTGCTCATAATAACCTCTTCCAGAACTATAGCATACCTGACAGGTATTAAACGCTGTTCTTATTGTTCCGTCATTCGCCTTGACTGCAATGACTTCCAGTTTTGTTCCGTCTGCATCATATTCATAAAAATTTGCTTTTTCACTCACTTCCGCAACTGGTATTACCAAATCTCCATTTTCTGACAGCTTTGCATCTGCCACCTCATTCCGGGCAGCACTGGATTCCAGCTCTTGTGTATCATTCTTACCCTTCATGGCAAAGAATATCCCTGACAGTGCTGCAATCACCAGAACCATGGCAATTGCTGCCTTTGCAATCTTACTGTTTTCTTTTTTTAACTGATTCAATTTTAATCCTTCCCTTCCATTTCTCAATATCATTTATTGTACATTAAATGGTTTTAAAAATTTTTTTACTTCAATTGTTTTTCCTTTGTCATCTTTTGTTTCGACCGAAGCATAAGCCCAGCCTTCTACCTTTTCAGGATCGACACCTGCTTCAATAAAAATTTCAGGATCAACTACGAATACAATATCCTTATCATTAGTATTCATGTCCTTCGCCCATTCGAATTTATTTCCATCTCCCAAATCAACACCATAATGATCCAAAACCTCATGGTATCCTATTGATTCCCTATAGAGTTCAACGATTTTATTAAAAGAAGAATCTGCAGTCGCCTCTCCATTATACTTTAATTCATCATTTCCTAATTTTGTTCCAAGCATAATTTTATCTTCAAAGAAGCCTTCCTCAAGTTTTGATACATCTAACCCTGCTTCTATAAACGGTGCTGCATCAAATTCAATCATCACGTCATGAATCGGGCTCTTGCTGTAATCCTTACTCCAGATAAATCTTGCAGATTGATCCGGTGCACTCAATGACCAGCCTCCGTTCATCTCATCCTCCTCAAGCTGATCCGGCATGGCTTTTAATACATTTGCAAATGATGTCTTGGCAGTCTTACCTACTACATCTGTTTGTGCACATGCGGATAATGTTATCATGGCTCCTAAAAAAAGTATTATTGTTTTTATTCTGTTTTTCATTATGACTCCCTTCTGCGCTCTACAGGCGCATACAAATCTTACACACTTCCTGGCATGCCGCTACAGCGGCACTATGGTCTAAAACTTTTTAATCTTAATGCATTTGTCAACACCGATACGGAACTTAATGACATCGCCGCTGCTGCAAAGATAGGATTCAGTGTCTGACCTCCAAAAATATACAATACCCCTGCTGCTACCGGTATTCCGAGTACATTGTATCCAAATGCCCAGAATAAGTTTTGTTTAATATTTCTAATTGTACTTTTACTTAATTGTATCGCTGTTGGAACGTCCATCAAATCACTCTTCATTAGTACGATGTCTGCCGATTCCATTGCTACATCTGTACCGGAACCGATGGCAATTCCTATATTTGCCTGTGCCAAAGCCGGTGCATCATTAATTCCGTCTCCGACCATTGCCACCATCTTACCTTCTCCCTGCAGCTTTTTCACTTCATTTGACTTGTCCTGAGGAAGTACCTCAGACAAGACCCTGTCTATTCCTACCTGTTTTGCAATTGCTTCTGCAGTTCTTCGGTTATCTCCAGTAATCATAACGACTTCAATGCCCATTCCATGCAGCTTTTTAATAGCCTTGGCACTACTTTCCTTCAGAATATCGGCTACTGCTATAATTCCAGCCAGTTCATTTCCCATTGCGATATACATAGGTGTCTTTCCTTCTGACGCTAACCTGTCTGACTCATTTTCTAATTCCGCAAGAGATATTCCTCTTTCCTCCATTAGCTTTTTATTACCCAAAAGTATATTCATACCTTCTTCCATTACCTGGATTCCATACCCTGGTATTGCTTCAAAACTATCCAGTTTCATAAATTCCAGATTTTCTTTTACTGCATGATTAACAATTGCCTCCCCAAGAGGATGTTCAGATCCTTTTTCTGCTGATGCTGCGATCTGTAATATTCTTCCTTTTGTGATGTCACCAATTGTTATTATATCTGTTACTTCAGGCTTTCCTTCTGTTATGGTACCTGTTTTATCGAATACGATTGTATTAATCTTGTGCGTGGTTTCCAGCGCAGCTCCTCCTTTGATCAATATTCCGTATTCCGCTCCTTTTCCGGTTCCTACCATAATAGCCGTCGGTGTAGCCAATCCGAGTGCACATGGGCAGGCTATTACGAGCACTGAAATAAATATAGTCAGTGAAAATACAATCGATTGCCCACTGATCAGCCATCCAAGGGAAGCCACAAGTGCTATCACAAAAACGATTGGAACGAAATATCCGGAAACAATATCTGCCATCTGTGCAATCGGAGCTTTTGTACCCTGTGCATCTTCTACTAATTTTATAATTTGCGCTAAGGCTGTATCACTTCCAACTTTTGTTGCTTTAAATCTGATGGAGCCGTTTTTATTAATGCTCGCAGCGTAAACCTTATCCCCTTTTCTTTTTTCTATCGGAATACTCTCACCTGTCAGCATAGCTTCGTCTATGGAAGTATGTCCCTCCTCTACGATACCATCTACTGGTATTTTTTCACCAGGCCTTACAAGAATAATGTCGTTTACTTCCACTTCTTCTATCGGTAACTCGACTTCCTTTCCATCTTGTATGACAATTGCTGTTTTCGGTGCAAGACCCATTAGCTTTTTAATGGCTTCCGATGTTTTTCCTTTTGAAACAGCTTCCAGTGATTTTCCCAATAAAATCAGAGTAATAATTACTGCTGCCGTTTCAAAATATAAAGAATCTACATATTTAAAGTCTCCGACTATAATCCGATAAGTGGAATATAAGCTGTATAGAACGGCAGCTGAAGTTCCCATGGCAATCAGGGAATCCATGTTGGGACTTCGTCTGACAATTGCTTTAAACCCTACAGAATAAAATTTATTTCCAACAATTAATACCGGAATGGTTAAGATAATTTGCACGATTACATAATTTAATGGATATTGCATCGGTTTCAACATATTAGGAATCGGAAATCTCAGCCACCATATCATGGAACCCATTGCTAAATATAATAACGGTATGGAAAAAATGGCAGCGATTATAAATTTTGTCCATAATGTTTTTATTTCTTTTTGTTTTCTGATCTTATCCTCATCTACCGCCGCCTTGGTTTCAATTTCCAACGGCTTATAACCTGCTTTTGTAATCGCCTGCTTAATCTCTGAGATTCTTATCTTCTCAGGATTATACTTTGTTACAAGTCTTTCAGTTGCAAGGTTAACAGAGGCCGTTGAAATTCCTTCTAATTTAGAAACAACTTTTTCAACTCTGCTGGCACATGATGCACATGTCATTCCCGCAATTGGTATCGTAATTTCTTTTTCCTTTGATTCTTCCAGTAATTCATATCCTGCCTTACTTACAGCTTCTCTGATAACAGGTATGGATATTTTTTTCTCATCAAACTTTATGGTCAATTTCTCTGTAGAAAAATTGACTACAGAAGATGTCACTCCTTCTAATTTTTTTGTTACTCTTTCTATTGTTTTGGCACATGCTGCACAAGACATACCACTAATTTTCAGATTCATTTCCTGCATACTTCCTTCTCCTCCTTCAGCATTTAGAGTTACTACCTGTATTACATCTTGCCCAATTTTTGTATAACTCTTTCTGTTTTTTTATCTTACTGATTGTTTATGGAGATTTTATGGAGA
>JAEWWQ010000249.1 GCA_023458855.1 Bacillota bacterium | reverse complement strand
TACCTTTTACAGGCAATATGTCCGGTATGCTGATTGCTGAATACATTATGAGAGAAAGAAAAGCAACAGGTACAATGCCAGAAAATCCGGCACTTGTAAAAACGATTGTTACAACTAATATGGCCGATTTATTGACAGAAGATTATGGTGTTACCTTAAAGGAAGTTTTGACAGGATTCAAATATATCGGAGAGCAGATCAAGCTATTCGAAGAAACAGGAAGCAATCACTATGTGTTCGGTCTGGAGGAAAGTTACGGTTGTCTTGCAGGGACACATGCAAGAGACAAAGATGCCATTGTTGCAGTCATGTGTTTATGTGAAGTCGCAGCGTGGTGTAAGAAGAACGGAATCACGGTATGGGATCAGATGTTAAAATTATATGAGAAATATGGATATTTCAAAGAAGATTTATATACCATTACGTTAAAAGGAATCGATGGATCAAAACAAATTGCTGCCATTATGGATAAACTTAGAAGTAATCCGCCTGAAAACTTTGGGGAACTTGAAGTTGTCAGTGTGAGAGATTATGAGAATGATACCGTTAAGAATCTGAAGACTGGAAAAGTAACTTCGACAGGCCTTCCAAAGTCAAATGTATTATATTTTGACCTGACGAATGATTCCTGGTGTTGTGCCCGTCCTTCCGGAACAGAGCCGAAGATCAAGTTCTACATAGGTGTGAAGGGTACGGACCTCAAAGATGCACAAACCAAAGTAGATAAATTGACAGAGGCTTTGAAAACAAAACTTTAAAAAATGTACCATGGCAGACCGGTCGTGTGACAAGTACACGGCCGGTTAATATAATAAAACAGATAGGAAGGGGCGTTGAAAAATGGGAATTTTAGGTAAATTGTCTATGAATAATATAAAGAAGGCAATCAGATACTGCAAAAGGAATGGCCTTTCCCAAACAGTCTATGCGGTAGTAGAGCGTTTACATAAGAGCCAATTAGATGAATACACACCCCAGAAACCATCGGACAGAGAACTGGAAGAACAGCGAGCTTATAAATGGAAGCATGACATTAAAATCAGTATTATTGTTCCAGCATATGAAACAAATCAGAATTACCTGCGCCAAATGATTGATTCTGTAACCGCCCAGACATACCAGAACTGGGAGCTGGTCATTGCAGATGCGAGTGAAAGCGGAAAAGTGGAAGAAATAGTCAGTACTTATGTGGATGCGAGAATTATCTATAAGCATTTAAAGGAAAACGCAGGAATCTCAGAGAATACAAATCAGGCCTTGCTATGCGCAACAGGAGAATACATAGGATTATTAGATCATGACGATATAATATCACCTGTTACGTTATATGAAGTCGCAAAACGCCTGGAAGCAGAAGAACCACCGGTTTTTATGTATACAGATGAAGATAAAGCAGATGAGAATTTATCAAAGTATTATGAACCGAACTACAAGAGAGAATTTAATTTAGATTTAATTTTATCTAATAACTATATATGTCATTTCAGTGTGCTTCGTGCAGATTATATAAAGGAAGCAAGATTCCGGACAGAATATGACGGTGCGCAGGATTATGATTTATTTTTAAGAGTCGTGTCAAGACTTTTGGAAGAAGGCGAATTAAGCAGGATAGAGCATATCGATAAAGTACTTTACCATTGGCGCTGCCATGCAGGTTCTACTTCGGAAAACCCGGACAGTAAGCGGTATGCTTATGAGGCTGGACGGAGAGCAGTTCAGGATTTTGTGGACCGGCAGGGATGGTCTGCACAGGTAATCCATACAAATCATCTGGGATTTTACAGAATTGCTTATAAAGATGAAAATATTCTGGCAGTGCGCAATGATGTTGCAATCGTCGGCGGGCATGTTTTACGTAAGAATAAGATCTTATCCGGAGCGATGTTCCTGGATGGAACAGCACTTTACAAGGGGATGTCTGTTTACTACAGCGGATACATGCATCTGGCAGCAATGCAGCAGGAAGTAGATGCGGTTGACATCCGATGCATGCGAATTGATACGACCGGTGCATGCGCAGGACTTACAACATATTATGAAGAATGTATGGAACAGTTGGAAAATGCGACAGAGGAAATGATTATTAAGATGAGTCTGCAATTGTGCCAGATGGCAAGAAAACAAGGATATAGAATCATCTTTGATCCTAAAATGATCGTTGCATTATAAAAAAGAGAGAAATAAGGGTATTGATTTGAAGATGGTAGAGAGTGTGAAAACAACGGTGGTAATCCCTAATTTTAATGGGCGGCATTATTTATCGGACTGTCTGCATTCCCTGCAGCAGCCGGGGAACAAGGCACATATTATAGTGGTTGACAATGGATCCACAGACGGCAGTCAGGAATATGTAAAGCAGACATTTCCTGAAGTTGAAGTAATTGAATTCGATGAGAACAGGGGATTTTGTACTGCGGTGAATGCAGGTATTCAGGCGGCCGGAACGCCGTATGTCATTTTACTGAATAATGATACCAGAGTGTACAGCAATTTTGTGTTACATCTGGAACAGGCGATCGGACAGTCTGATAAGAGATTCTCAGTGGCTGCCAGGATGATCGTGATGCAGCAGCCGGATATCCTTGACGGGGCAGGAGATCTGTATTGTGCACTTGGATGGGCCTTTGCCAGAAAAAAAGGGAGGCATGTCGATCAGGCGGATGCACCGTGCAAGATATTTTCGGCCTGCGGCGGTGCAGCTATTTACAGGAAGGAAGTATTGGAACGGATTGGGCTGCTTGACGAAAATCATTTTGCTTATTTAGAAGATCTTGATATTGGATATCGGGCACGAATTTATGGATATGTTAATTACTATGAGCCAAAAGCGCGGGTATTGCATGCAGGAAGTGGTTTCAGCGGTTCCAGATATAATGAATTCAAGACCGGTCTGTCATCAAAGAACAGTATTTATGTGATATATAAGAATATGCCATTGCTGCAGATTTTGTTGAATTTACCATTTTTAGTAGTTGGTTTTGTGATAAAAACAGTTTTTTTTATACGGAAAGGATTTGGAAAAACGTATCTAAGAGGTATTGGCAGAGGAATTGCATTTTCCTGCAGCAGCAGTGCAAAAGAAAAAAAGATTCCATTTTCTGTAAAGCATATTATGAACTATGTTTCCATACAGCTGGAATTATGGTTCAATATCTGGAAACGGATTACGAATTAAAAGAAAATTAAGTTGTGCTTTTAAGCAATTTATTGTACTATATTAGGTGTGTATTTTGAAAAACAGGTGATAACTTTGATAAAAGATAATCAAAAATATTTTAATAGGCTGCATCTGTTGGTAGATGGACTGGTTGCAGGTCTGGCATATATAATTGCCTGGTTCGTAAAATTTCAAAGTGGTATTATTCAAATGGATATCGGGACAGGTTTCCATTCGATGCGAACATATTTTTCGGCATTATACTTTATTGTGCCGGGATATGTTTTTTTGTATTACATTTTTCATTTATATACACCAAAGCGTGCAGCGGGAAGAAAAGTTGAGTTTTCTAATATTGTAAAGGCAAATACGGCCGGACTGGTGTTATTTATCGGTGTACTGTATGTGATAAAGC
>JAEWWQ010000248.1 GCA_023458855.1 Bacillota bacterium | reverse complement strand
GTATGGCATATACGGATACGATTGCATGGATGCCAGATGATTTCTCAATGTATGAAGATTTTTATGATACGTTCGGTTTTTATGAATATGATCTGAGTGAAAAGAAAAACCGGTATATTAATGTTTTTCTGGATTCATCGATTCCAATTGATATTGCTGGTTACGATATTCTTACACATACGTATATGAATTCTGATGAAAATGCGGACACCAGAATCTGTGAGATAGAAAAGTCAGGAAAAAAGTATATGCTGGAAAGGCAGAAAGCAGGCGAAACCTATGATATTATTCTGCGTGATAGTAATAATCAGGAAATGATACGATTCCACGCAGATGAGATTTTTTCCAAGTATCAGAGTTATGCAGCGGATAAATCAGCGATGGGCATAAAAGAAGCAACTTTTTCGACTGAAAATAATCAGGTACGACTTACCGTTGTGGTGCAGGATGCAAACATTAATGTTTCTTTTAATCAGACATATTATTATGCAGATCTTTATATTTTAGTCCAGTTTAAATAAACTCTTTAATTTATCTTATATACGGCTTGGGAATAACTCATGGATAAGATTACGGATGTATGTGCTTTGCATATTTTCCTTTTTCCAGATGACAGATATCTCGTGTGTGACATGAAAATCCGAGATAGGAATTTCCAGGACCTCTTTTTGGAAAAGCAGATCGGTCACTGCATTTTTGTATAAAAATGTAATTCCGCAATTGTCAGCAACCAAATCGATAATGGCGTTCATATTTCCGATCATTGTTACATTTTTAAAATCTTCTATTGATAGATCATGTTGTTCCAGAGCAACTTCCAATATTTTTCTGGTACCGGATCCAGGTTCCCGGACAATCAGACGTTCTCCGGTCAGATCCTGCATTATCGGGGGAGTCTGCCATGCCGGATGCTTAGAGGAACAAATGGGAATGAAGTCTAAGTGAAAAAGGGTCTCGTAAAAATAGGAGGATTTAGAAAAATCTCCTTCCAGTATTGCAAAATCAATAACTCCGGAATCAAGTTTTCTCAATAGCGCCTCCGTGTTGGAGACAATAACTGAAACATCTGCTTCGGGATGGGTCTTGATGTAATGACTGATGGATTTTGCAATCATAAATTCTCCAACTGTAAGAGTAGCTCCCATATTAATGATATTACTTCTGTTTTTTATGATACGCAGCTGCTCTTTCAGATACTTTTCATTATTTTGCATGGACAGAAGAGAATCATAGAGAAGTTTCCCATACTTAGTTAATTGAAAGCGCTTTCCTTCAAATGCAAAAAGGGGAACGCCATAATAGTCTTCCAGATTTTTGATATGCATAGAAACAGCAGGCTGTGTAATGTTCAATTTTTTTGCAGCTTTCGTATAATTCATTTCCTGACAGACAGATAGAAAAGTTTCAACTTTAATGTCAAGCATAATATTTCCTCCATATAACAATAACTTATCATAACATAAGAAATAATAAGTGGCAATTATTGCAATTATTAGTTAATATGGATGCATGACAAGTGAAGCAGCTTGCGATTCATCTTGTCAACGAGGAGGATGAGGATATGAATTTTATTAAGAAAAATAGCTTTGGTATATTGCTTTGTGCAGCGATTGCAGTGCCATCATGGCTTCTGGGTAAAAAGTTTCCTATCATCGGAGGACCTGTAATTGCGATTACGGCAGGCATGGTGGTTACTCTTTTTATCCATGATAAGGATAGATTTGAAGAAGGTATTAAATTTACATCCAAAAAGATTTTGCAGTATGCTGTCATTTTATTGGGTTTTGGATTGAATCTGAATGTGATTCTTAAGACGGGATTGCAGTCATTGCCAATTATATTGGCGACGATTACTACTTCCCTTGTAATTTCCTTTGCTTTACATAAAGTAATGCATATACCCGGAAAAATATCGACACTGGTCGGCGTTGGTTCCTCCATCTGCGGAGGATCTGCAATTGCAGCGACTGCACCGGTGATTGATGCCGATGATGAGGAAGTAGCACAAGCAATTTCTGTTATCTTTTTCTTTAATGTGCTGGCAGCTATTTTGTTTCCGGCATTTGGCACCTGGCTTGGCTTTTCGCAGACGACAGGTGAGGCATTTGGTATTTTTGCCGGTACGGCTGTGAATGATACTTCGTCTGTAACCGCGGCAGCATCTACATGGGATACTATGTATCAGCTCGGGTCAGCGACACTGGATAAAGCGGTTACCGTAAAACTGACCAGAACACTTGCCATTATTCCGATTACTTTAGCGCTTGCCTTTATCAGAACACGAAAAGAAAGAAATAATGCATCCGGGAGTATTTCTTTGAAGAATGTATTTCCATTTTTTATTTTATATTTTATTTCAGCTTCCGTTATTACCACAGTTGCATTGAATCTTGGTGTGCCATCGGACATCTTTATACCGATTAAGGAACTGAGCAAATTTTTTATCATACTCGCTATGGCAGCAATTGGAATCAATACAAATATTGTAAAATTAATTAGAACCGGCGGTAAGCCGATCATAATGGGATTTGCCTGCTGGATCGGTATTACAGGAGTGAGCCTGCTCATGCAGCATATTCTGGGAATCTGGTAGTTGTCAAAGTGATTAGGGTATCAAAGCTTGGTTACATATTTGATGCCTTATTTCGGTTGAAAAATGATATGAATACTAGCAGAAATAGAATCACGAAACGTATTCACTATACAGTGCAAAGGAGGAACAATTTGATTATTAAAAAAGACAAACAATTCAATATAGTACCCTCACATGTTGGATTGAGAAAATATATTATGTATTACAATATTGTATTTCCAGAGAAGGATATGTTCATGCCACAATACACGCTTATGCCTAACGCTTGTGGAACATTGTCGCTTGCTTTTAACGGAGCCTCTATAATTGCCGAATTGTGGGGAGCATCTACAATACCTGTTTCGTTAGGCGCAGAGCCAAATAGTTATCGTGTTCTTCTGCTTATCCAACTTTCGCCCTATGGTTTATATCAAATTATACATCAGAACCAAGCGGAGTTTGCGGATAAGCGCCTTTCGCTTGCGGATATTGACAATGAATTGTTCAATTCACTACATCAGGCTTTTGTAATATCAAAAACTGTAACAGATTTGGTAAATACTTGTGAGAAAATTTTATATAGGCGTATGGAAAAGTGTGTAGTTTCGGATGCATTGTTACTAGCAACCAAAGTGATTGTTGATAGTAATGGACAAGTACCAGTGAAAGATGTTGCTAGACAATCCCATTATAGTGAACGACATCTAAACCGCCTATTCCTTACACAAATCGGGATGAATATAAAAAGCTATGCTCGCTTAACTCGCTTTAATTATGTACTAAAACATATTCAAAAATCACCTTGCTTTTTTGCAGCGTTGTCGCAACAAGCCGGATATTTCGACCAAGCCCATTTTGATAAAGATTTCAAGTCAATTAGCGGAATTACCCCTGAAATATATTTGAAAACCATGTCGGATTTTTACTATGATGGAACCGAAATATATAATACAATCTCCTCAAAGCAATTTGGTAATATGTCAAGAACATAATTGAATTGTTTTTGATAGAAAAGGGTAACTTGAATAGACCTACGGCTTTTCAAAGAAAAAACGTAAGTTAGACGGTTAATATAAATTACCTGCTCT
>JAEWWQ010000247.1 GCA_023458855.1 Bacillota bacterium | reverse complement strand
ATGATTCTAATTATATGACTATAAATGCAAGAAAAGGTTATTTGAGACTGACAGGAAGAGAAAGCATCTATAGTCGGTTTTATCAGACTTTACTGGCAAGGAGACAAGAAGACTTTACTTTTTTTGCATCTACCTTATTTGAGTTTTATCCGCTTTCTTTCGGACATATGGCGGGGCTTCTATATCGTTATGACGAAAGCAACCAATACTATCTTTTTATCAGCTATGATGATGAAAGGAAGACAAATACCGTCAATGCAGCAGCAGTTTGTGCTGGAAAGTATAAGCTGCTGCGACAGGATGATATAAGCGGAAACATCTTTGAACTGGGAATATGTGTGAATGAAGCGGAGGCACAATTTTTATACAGGCAGGAAAAAGAATGGATAAAATGCGGAGAAAAATTTGATATTACCAACCTGTCCGATGATTTTACCTATGGATTCACGGGTGCATTTATTGGAATCTGCGTACAGGATCTTAATAATCAGAGGGTTTATGCAGATTTTAAGAACTTTTTTTATACTAAATGATTAAGAAAGCGCACAGAACGAACGTTCTGTGAGCTTTCTTGTGCTAAGATGAAAAATATAGCTTAAGTTTTTAATAGAACCGGCTTTCCGAGCATCATTGTACTAATTTTTTCTTGACTAATATATCATCATAATATATCATAATGATATATTATAAAAACAGAAGGTGTATGAATGAAAGAAAACACGGGAAAATCAAAATATGTAATGCTGGGGATGCTTGCCCGTATGCCGCAGACTGGTTACACCATAAAAAAATGGATAGAAAACGAATACAGCTATTTCTGGCAGGAGAGCTTCGGGCAGATATACCCTACGCTTAAGGAACTGGTTGCCGAGGGACTTGCCGTTAGCAGCGACAATACAGAGGCTGGAAACAGACGTAGACAGATTATATACAGTATCACTGACGCGGGCAGGAAAGAGCTTTCGGATTGGCTGTGCAAGAAGCCTGAGATTGAAAAGCTCAGGTATGAAATACTTCTCAAGGTTTCCTTTGGAGAAAGTACTGAACCTGAGGTGCTGCTCGGGCATTTGGATGATTTTATCAGACGGAATGAGAAGCTGGTCAAAGACATGAACGGTTATATTGCGCTTTTTGATCAATTAAAGGAGCAGGGGATGGACGGCACATACAGTCAGCTGACTGCCCTCAGCGGTGTTTATATTTATTCTGCAATGAGAGATTGGGCTGTCGAGGCAAAGAAAATTATATCAGAGAAAGGAGTTGATTCATAATGAGACAAAGGGTTCGCAAAGGCATACTTGTTTTTTCTGCTTTGATGTTTCCGCTGACATTTTTCTTTTTATCACCATTTGTTATTGTTTTGTCAGCTGTAAATGACATACTGAACGGGAGCGCAATGGTTTTCGGACTGCTCCTACTGTTTTCAATTGTTTGCAGCCGCCTCTTTTGCGGGTGGCTCTGTCCTGGCGGAGCGGTGCAAGATTACGTTTCCGGTGCAAACAACCGCAACTGGCACAGTAGAGGAAAAAACCTCTCTAAATACATCATCTGGGTGGTATGGTTTTCGTTCATCGTGTTCCTATGGATACATAACCGCCCGCTCAAGGCAGATTCTCTGTATTTAGTAGATATAGATAAGCAGTATATCATCGTATATGCAATCGTTATGTCTGTAATCTATCTGTTTACGCTCCTGACAGGCAGACGTGGCATGTGCCACAGTCTCTGCTGGATGGCTCCGTTTATGGTAATAGGAGAAAAGCTCGCGGACTTTTTTCACATTCCGAGATTCAGGCTCAAAGCCGATCCAATGGTCTGTGTTTCCTGTGGAAAGTGCAGCAGGAACTGTCCTATGGGTCTGAATATAGCTGAGATGGTGCAATCCGGCAATATGGATTCGGCCGAATGTATAAATTGCCTCGAATGCGTCGACGGATGTCCTAAGAAAGCTATCAGCTTTGGAATATGTCAGAAACATCAATGAGTATGCTGATATTATTGAATTAGAAACAAGCCGAAAAGTGTTTTGCTAAGCTAAAGGAAGTGCTTTCTGGAAATAAGTTTATCGGAGAAACAGCCTGTGTTGAACCTAAGAAAAATACTAAGAGTTCTGAAAGCGTTGCCAGGTGGGCGTCAGATCTGTCTGTTTAATCATCTGTATTCTATGTTATTATAAAACTGGGAGGATATCATGAATAGAGGAATTGTTGTTACTGGAGGCGGACATGGCATAGGAAAACAAATATGTCTGGATTTTATTCAGGCGGGGGATCAGGTATGTTTTATTGATATAGAGGAAAAGAAATCGGCTGATTTTGCAGAAGAGAATAAAAATCTGTTCTATTTTTGTGGGGACGTAGCAGATCCGCTGACACTAAAAAGATTCATCGAATTTGCACTTGAGAAGCTTAAACGAATTGATATATTGATTAATAATGCCTGCCGTGGAAATAGGGGAATCTTGTCCGGTCTATCGTATGAAGAATTTGATAATACTTTAGCAATCGGACTGAAGGCTCCATATGAATTAAGTCGCTTATGTAAAGACGAATTAATCAAAAATCAAGGACGGATTATTAATATTGCCTCCTCACGTGCATTTCAGTCGGAACCTGATACGGAAGCATATGCAAGTGCGAAAGGCGGGATCGTTGCGTTGACACATGCACTGGCGATATCCCTTGGACCGGAGGTTCTTGTCAATTGTATTGCACCGGGCTGGATCAACGTATCGGAGCAGGAGGACTATAGCCGTGAAGACCGTGCTGCAATTCCGGCAGGAAAAATAGGCACTACAAAAGATATTTCGAATATGGTACTATTTTTATGTGAGCAGGATTTTATTACCGGAGAGACCATTACTGTGGATGGCGGAATGAATAAAAGAATGGTTTATCACGGTGACTGGAACTGGTATTATAAGGCCGACTGAAAATAGTACTGATTAAGACAGATTTACGCGTAGACGCAGATGGGAGCTAGAAAATGAAGGAAATCGAGAATAGAAGAAGTATACGTAAATATCAGAATAGAAAAGTGGAAAAGGAAAAACTGGAACAGATACTGGAAAGTGCCAGACTGGCACCGTCCGGAAGCAATACGCAGCCGTGGAGATTCATAATAGTAGAATCAGAAGATACGAAAGAAAAACTGTCTGCGGCTGATCATAATCAGCAATGGATGATGTCGGCACCGCTATTTATCGTTTGTGTTGCAGATAGCAGATGCCGTATTTCTGACAATAATGAAATTACACTGAATGAGAACAGTCCTGAACCTGAATTAAAGCAAATAATTCGGGATACTGCAATTGCAATCACCCATATCTTACTTGAAGCTGAGCACTTGGGATTAGCAACTTGCTGGACGGCATGGTTTGAACAGGAGGACATAAGACCGATTCTGAATATTCCAGAGGATAAGTATGTGTGTGGAATCATAACCTTGGGATATGGTGATGAGTCATCAAAACAGAGACCGCGAAAAATGTCAGAGGAAATAATCCGATATGAAAAATGGTAATCTGTATCCTGTTGTGTTTTGTATCCTGTTGAAAAACTGAAAACAAAAAGAAAAACTTGACATGGACTTAGCTCTAAGGAGTATGCTAAGAAAAAATAGCGTATTATAAAAGTATAATGTCGATGAAGTCGGCGGAATGGAGTGTCTATTGAATACTAAGAGAACAAATCGTATTGTATTATCGGGAATGTTAGCAGCAGTTGGCGTTTTGCTGCCATTTATTACGGGGCATGCTTTTGGAGTGCCTGGTACGATTCTTCTTCCAATGCATATTCCTGTTTTTCTGATGGGATTGCTTTGCGGACCAATGTATGGTGCAATCGGAGGGCTTATGATACCAGTCATGTCATCATTGATTACTGGGATGCCTTCGGTTTTTCCAATGTTGCCAATCATGGCGGGAGAATTGTTTACATATGGAATGATAAGTGGGTTATTATATAAAAAATTTAAATTTTCTATATATCCTTCCTTGATACTGTCCATGGTATGCGGAAGAGTGGTATATGGTCTGATTTTTACAGCATTGCTGTATATGAGTGGTGGAAAATTGATGGCATTGTCGGTAACGGGAGCTCTTTTGCAAGGATTTCCGGGAATCCTTGTGCAGCTTGTGCTGTTGCCTGCCATTGTAGCAGCCGTGAATAAGTATTTTGCAAACACTGCAAGAACTGAATCTGAGGATAGTGGCGATATTTTAAAGTCAGCCAGACAAATGATCAAGGAGGAAAAAGCAAGCTGTGTGATCATTAAAAATCATGAAATAATTCATTCAGTCAAAGGCCCTGGAGTTGCACCTCTCATAACACTATATGAAAACAATCCGGATATTCTGAAGGATGCTTTTATAGTTGATAAGGTAATTGGAAAAGCCGCAGCCATGATAGCAGAATATGCCGGTGTAAAGAAAGTGTATGGTCTGGTAATGAGCACTGCGGCCAATTCGTATCTGCAGGAACATAATATACAGGCAGCTTATGGCACATGTGTTACTATGATCAGTAACCGCACCGGAGATGGATTGTGCCCGCTTGAAAAAGCTGTCATGAATGTTGAAGACGCGCAAGAGGCATACAGATTGTTAAAAGACACGATAAAAAAATTGCAGAAAGCCGTTTAGAGAAACAGAATGGAGGATTGAAATGGAACAGAAAAAATTAGGATTTGGATGTATGCGTTTACCGCTGCTTGATCAGAATGATCAGACTTTAATAGATAAAGAACAATTTAATAAAATGGTAGATATATTTTTGGAAAGAGGCTTTACTTATTTTGATACTGCCTATATGTATCATAATTTTATGAGTGAATCAGCCCTGAGAGAAGCACTTGTAAAGCGCTATCCGAGAGACTCCTTTACCATTGCCACCAAGCTTCCGACTATGTTCTTGGAAAAGCCGGAGGACATGGAGCGTATTTTTAATGAGCAGCTGGATAAGATAGGTGTTGAATATTTCGATTACTACCTTCTTCATAATCTTGGGGTATCACATTATGAGATCGCAAAAAAAATGGATGCTTTTTCTTTTATCCGGAAGAAGAAGGAGGAAGGAAAAGTTATTCGAATCGGATTTTCATTTCATGACAAAGCGGATTTGCTTGATGAAATACTGACAGCACATCCGGAGGTGGACTTTGTCCAGCTTCAGATTAATTATATGGATTGGGAAAATGAAAGCATTCAATCAGGGAAATGTTATGAAGTGGCAGTCAAACACGGGAAACCGGTAATCGTTATGGAACCGGTGAAGGGCGGTACCCTTGCAGAAATACCTGAAGAGGCTGAAAAATTGTTTAAGAGCCATCGCCCTGATATGTCGGTAGCATCATGGGCTGTACGATTTGCAGCCAGTCTGGATAATGTTATGATGGTATTGAGCGGAATGTCTTCTGTAGAACAACTTCTCGATAATACAGGCTATATGCAGGAATTCCAGCCGCTCAGCAAGGAAGAATCAGAGATTGTTGAGAATGTCATAAGAGTGATAAATGAAGCAATTGTGATTCCATGTACAGCATGTCAGTATTGTGTTGACGGATGTCCTAAAAACATAATGATACCTAATTACTTTGCATTATACAACGCGGAACAGCAGGAAAAGAAACAGGCATTTTCTACCCAGAAAGTATATTATACCAATTATACAAAGACATATGGAAAAGCATCTGACTGCATCGGATGTAAAAAATGCGAAGGAAGCTGTCCGCAGCATATTAAAATTACTAGCTGGTTAAAAAAAGTTGCTACTGTTTTTGAATGACATAAGGATTTCTGTTTTTAATTTATAAAAAAGTCATTGACACGAATAACGATTCATGGTATCGTATGCGCAGTAGGTGGTGTATATATGACAAAAGGTCAGCTAGAGGCCAAAATAAGTGAAATAGTCAGTAAATTTGAAATAGAATATATGGGCAGAGGTCCCAAAACTATTAAAACATATATTCTAAATGATATGATAGTTGTCAGGCTGACAGGATTTTTAAGTCCTTCTGAACAGAAATTGACTGATAATGCGCAAGGTATTGAGTTGTTCAAAAAAGTTCGCACTTCACTCTTTGAAGGTGGGAGAGGATATCTGGAGACAATGATAACAGATGTTATTGATGTAGCCATAGTCAGCACTCATTCTGATATAAGTACAAAAACGGGCGAAAAAATCATTACGATAACTCTTGATAGAAATTTAGAGGAAATTTGTAAAAATAAATAATTCCGGAAGACAATACAAAGTAGGAAAATTCTAAGTTGTGAGTAAGCCGATATCCATTATTTGGATATCGGCTTTTTCTCGTTCATGACAAGTGAATTGGCTTGCCAGCGTGTTTCTCATAATTTAAGGAGGTTTTGGGATACTATGTTACGTACCCACCAAAATTGCAAAGAAATGGAGAAAAAATATGATAGGAAGTTTAAGTAAACTGAATTTACCAAAGTATGTGCTTGAAATACTGGAGGAATCGAGGGGTATTATCATTCCAAAGACAAGAGAGGAACTAATTACGCTTGCAATGGGGAATGCACAAAATGAAGTATTCCATGTAGAATATGATGTAGAAGGTATGGGCACTGTATTAGAAGCAACAGTCACTAAATGTAAAAATGGAACTGTTGTAAATTATACAGATGATTATATGCGCAGACGTGATCCAGACTGTCTGCTGGTTGCAGATGAAAAAGATACGGATAAACCAAAGTATGAGGATGTATATAACAGTAATTTTGAGTCCTTAAGAACGGATACTTTTGAATGGCTGAAGAAACAGGAACTTATTTTTTTCCCATTTAAGTCTGGAGGAATTGAATACGGATATGACTCAATACTGATAGCCCCATCCAATGCTGGCTTTTTTGCTGCCGGACTGGCAGATTTACAAGGCTTTTTGAATATTGATGAGATTACTTATGATTTTAAACCGAGAGCGATGGTTTTTTTGGCTCCGCCATTTCGACATACCCATTTTGATG
>JAEWWQ010000246.1 GCA_023458855.1 Bacillota bacterium | reverse complement strand
ACACCTGATGATTTTATGTATCTTGTCAATACATTACATAAGAATAAGATTGGGGTCATTCTTGACTGGGTACCGGCACATTTTCCAAAAGACGCACATGGATTAGCGGAATTTGATGGAACATGTCTTTTTGAACATGCTGATCCAAGACTGGGAGAGCATCCGGACTGGGGAACAAAAATATTCAACTACGGACGCGGAGAAGTTAAAAATTTTTTAATCACCAATGCCTTATATTGGATTAAAGAATTCCATATTGATGGATTACGCGTGGACGCAGTTGCTTCCATGTTATATCTTGATTATGGAAAAAGTGATGGACAGTGGGTCGCCAATAAATATGGTGATAATAAAAACCTCGAAGCAATAGAGTTTTTTAAACATTTGAATTCTATGATTTTAGGAAGCTTTCCGGGAGTTATGATGATTGCAGAAGAGTCTACGGCATGGCCGGGCGTAACTGCAAGACCGGAAAACAATGGGCTTGGGTTCAGTTTTAAATGGAATATGGGGTGGATGCACGATTTCTGTGAATATATGAAATTAGATCCTTATTTTAGAAAAGGAAATCATTATATGATGACCTTTGCAATGAGTTATAATGATAGTGAAAATTATATTTTGCCGCTATCACATGATGAAGTAGTCCATTTAAAGTGTTCTATGTTAAATAAGATGCCTGGATCAGACAGAGACAAGTTTGCCAACTTGCGCGTAGGCTATACATATATGATAGGGCACTCCGGCAAGAAGCTGTTATTCATGGGACAGGAATTTGCAGCAGACCATGAATGGGACGAAAATACGGAATTAGAATGGTTTTTATTAGAAAATCCATTGCACAGGGGGGTACAGGAATATGTAAAAGAATTATTAAAAATATACCAAAAATATTCCTGTCTTTATGAAATCGATAATTCATGGGAAGGATTTGAGTGGATTAATGTATCAGATACGGAAAAGAGTACGTATAGCTTTGTGCGGAAAAATGGAAGTGGTACAAAATCTTTACTATTTGTACTGAATCTGACACCTGTAGAACGAGAAGATTATCGTATTGGAGTTCCAAATCTGAAAAAGTATAAACTATTACTGAATAGCGATGATACGAGATTTGGTGGTACAGGACGCCAGCAGCCAGAAGAGGTTATGGCAGAAAGAATTCCATGGGATACAAAAGAATATTCTATTTCCTATATCTTACCACCATATGGAGCTGCAATATTTGAATTTTAGTTATACGGAAAGGTTTATAAAATATTGACGGGCAGCAATATTTGAAAATTAGAAGGAATGATTCTGATTTGAATATTGCTGCTTTTTTGACCGTAAGGGGTTAAGAAAAAAGGGCAATGAACCGAAATAGAGAGTACAAATAATTGATAATGGCAAGATAGCCATTGGAGGTTCTGCATGGAGATCAGACTATGAGAGTAGATATGGATTACGTGAGCAATCGTCAAAATGTAGACAAAGGTACAAGTACAATTTCATATAGCAGTTCCGGCACATCAAAGAGTGAGCGTGCGGGAGCATTTGCATTAGACATTTCTGGCACAGTTATGGATAACAAAGCTTATGGAGGTCAAGGAAAGACCGCAGAAGAAGTTATGCAGGAAGCTGCAGCAACCGACGTTGCACAGCAAAAAAACTACATGTCCGTAATGTCTAATTCTATGTCTGACGAAGACTTTGCAAAGCTGCAGGAGGATGGATATAATCCAAATAGCACAGAAGTTGGAACTATGGTTACCGTTGTCGATAGAATAAAAGCTGAGTTAGCAGAATCAGGAGTTAACATATCAGGTTATACAGATACTCTTGATATGGATACGCTAAAGGCTATAACTGGTGATATGGCACAGGCAGAAGCGATCGCCAGAAAGCTGGAAGAAAATGATATTCCTGTTACAGAAGATAATGTAACGGAAGTGAAACAGACTTTGGATAAAGCAAAGGAACTTTCAGATATTACTGAAGGTGCAATGAAATATATGGTTCAAAACCAGATGGAGCCAACAATCGATAATATTTATACAGCAGAATTCAGTTCTACTTCTGACAGTAATCGCCAGGGTAAAGGATATTATGCGGATGAGATGCCAGGGTATTATGCCAAGAAGGCAGATGAGGTAAATATTGAACAATTAATGCCGCAAATAGAAAAAGTAATCAAAGAAGCGAACCAGGAAGTAAATGAAGATACGGTATCTGATGCAGGATGGTTAATAGAAAAAGGGGTTCCGTTAACCATCGAATCCTTATCTTTATTAGAGGATATCAAGCAGACCGATGTCAATATGAGCAATGAGGAAATTATTGATTGTATTACACAGGCAATGGGAGAAGGAAAGGCGGCAGGAGAGGCACTTCTGCTAAATAAAAAGGGAATCTACGATCAGGCAGCAGAGCTGGTACAGGAAGTAGAACAAATCAGTGATGAGGCAATAGAAGCTGTTGTCCAGAATGAACAGCCAATTACGATTAGAAATCTTTTAGCATCCCAGAAGCAGATTCAATTAGATTCAGACAGTAAGGCATCTCTTACCTATAGTGGTGAATCCAATGAGGCAGAATGTGTTACGGCCAAAAGACAATTAGAAGAGATCCGATTACAAATGAGTGTCGAGGCAAATGTCAAATTATTAAAAAGCGGAATCTCAATTGATACGACAGAACTGGAGCAGTTAGTAGAACATTATAAAGAGTTAGAACAGAAACAGAATACAACTCTATTCGGGGAATCATCCGATAGTACATCGGTAAGTGAGAAAGCATCACTTTTTAATGAAACTTTAACTAAGGTAACGGATATTGCTTCTATGCCGGCAGCAGTAATCGGACAAGCTGTTTCACAAGGCACTGCTTTTACCTTAAATTATGTATATGAACAAGGTACCATATTACAAAATAAATATCAGGCAGCAGGTGACACATACGAAGCACTGATGACTGCTCCAAGAAGTGATCTGGGTGATTCCATTAAAAAGGCTTTCCGAAATGTAAATGAATTATTAGATGAAATAGATATGGATCAGACAGACACAAATAGAAGAGCTGTCAGAATCCTCGGATATAACAGTATGGAAATAACAGAAGAAAATGTGGAAGCCATTAAAGAAGCAGATGAAACAGTCACCAGAGTTATCCAGAAGATGACTCCTGCAGCAACATTACAAATGATACGAGATAATGTGAATCCGCTGGAAACAGATCTTAATACCATGGAAGAATATTTATCTGAAATGGATGCAGATGTTTTGAATGAGAGTGAGAAATATTCTAAGTATCTTTATAAATTGGAACAGAATAATGAAATATCACAAGACGAAAGGGAAGCATATATAGGGGTATACCGGCTCTTCCGCCAAATTGAAAAATCAGATGGTGCAGTCATTGGTAGTCTGGTAAATCAAGGTGCAGATCTCTCCTTTAAAAATCTGCTATCGGCGGTCCGTTCCAGGAAAAAGAGTAATATGGATATATCTATAGACGATGATTTTGGCGGATTGGAATCTGTAAACCAAAAAGGAGAATCCATATCAGATCAGATCAACACCATACAAAAGGTTAACTATAATGAAAATCTTGTGAAAGATGTATTGGATCATATAGAGCCGGGTGCACTTGCAGATATAAATCTTAATAGTGAGATTACGCTGGAAGAAATAGTCGAGCAGTTAAAAGCTTATGACCGTGAAAAAAGTCAGGAAACCGAGAGACAGTATCAATCACAACAATTGGATGATATCAGAAAAATAAAAGATATCGAAGACAGTGTAATTAAATCACTGACGGATTTTGACCAACCTGTAACGGTAGATAATTTATTAGCAGCAGCATATATGAAGCAAAACAGGGGAGCAGCATTTAAGAATCTGTATGAAACGGCTGAACAAGAAGATGCGGATAATACAGAAACAGATTTTAAAGATACAGATACCTCTTCTTTAACAAATGCACTGAAAAAGGTAATGACGGAACTGACAGAAAATTTTACAAGTGAAGAAGAAATTAATGCATCTTATGGAAACCTTCAGAATGTTGCAAAAGATATTTTAGAAACTGCAATTGAAAAAAATACGGTTACTTCTGTAGATATTAAGTCTATGGCACTTACATTTAAGCAGGTAACACTTGCAACCAACTTTGCCAAGGAACAAAATTATGAGATCCCGGTTATGATTGGTGATGAAATTACTTCTATTAATCTTCGCATTATTCATGGTGAAGACAGCGGTAAGGTAACAGCAACTACACAGAGTGAGACTTACGGTAAAGTTGCTGCAGAGTTTACAGTTACAAAAGATAGTGTTTCAGGATATATAGCAACCGATTCAGAAGAAGGGCTGCAGAATTTGCAGCAAAAAGAGGCAGCATTTATAGAGAATCTGGAAAGCAAAGATAAGCATGTTACTTCATTAAATATAATATACAGTAAAGATCTGGATATTCAAAAGTTTGGTAATGAGAAGAGTAACCGAGAAGATGAAAAAATATCATCAAAAGAATTATATTCAGTAGCAAAAGAATTTCTTAGCTCTTTGCAAAATAACAGTAGCAGCCGATAAACAATATAGTGAATGAAAAGGAAGGTGCAGTACATGAAACTTAGTTTTAATATGTCAGCAATCATAGCAAATAATCAATTAACAAATAGTGACAATGCATTAGCTGATTCACTGGAAAAATTATCATCAGGATATCGGATCAATCATGCAAAAGATGATCCGGCAGGTCTTGCCATATCAAGAAAGATGAGAGCGCAGATTAGTGGTCTGTCAACGGCGTCTGATATTGCGGCAGACGGTGTTTCCGTTATTGAAACGGCTGAGGGAGCATTAGCAGAAATGCATTCCATGGTATCCAGAATGAAGGAACTTTCGGTGCAGGCAAGTAACGGTACTTGCACAACAGCAGACAGAACGTCCATTCAAAGCGAAGTGACTGCGCTGACAGCAGAAATTGAAAGACTTGCAGATGATACAGAATTTAATGGAAAAAGTTTATTAGATGGAAGCTGGGACCTTAAAGGATATACAGATAATACAAATGTAAAGGTAAATTATTATTCTGATGAGACATATGCCAAGAGCTATAACCTTGCTATCAATAATACTACAGATCCGGCTGTAATTACTCTTGGCAGTGAATTTCCAAGTGGAGCAGTGGCTGAATTAAATGGGAACCAATTAACGATAACAGCTTCTAATAGCTTTGAAATGAGATTGGATATAAATGCAACAATTGATGAAACAGTTAATATTGACATCACAGGACTTGGTGCCATGACTTTCCAGATCGGAGCTAATGAAGGTCAGAATCTGGATGTTCGCATTCCGGAAATTTCCTTGGAAAATATGGGGATAGCTGATCTTGATATGACTCAGGAAGATACGGCAAAGGAAGCTATGGACAAGTTAGATGATGCAACTGCATATATTTCCCAGGTACGTGCGAGACTGGGTGCATATCAGAATCGTTTTGAGCACACCATTTCAAGTCTGGATATTTCGGAAGAAAATATGGAAGCGGCTAATTCCAAAATTATGGATGTTGATATGGCTGAAGAAATGTCAACTTATACAAAATATCAAGTATTATCGCAATCTGGTGTATCTATGCTGGCACAGGCAAATGAAAGACCTGAAAAAGTATTGCAGCTCTTACAGTAGATAATGTGAGGAAATCCATATGACAGATGATTTGAAACAAAGATTTACACTTCGTATTACACAGGCAAATAAAACAGAATTGGTAGTTATTCTTTATGAGATGACAATGGTTTATGTAAAAGATGCGAAAGAGGCTCTTCTAATTGACAATGTCGAAAAATTCCGGAAAGAAATTAAAAGAGCCAGAAGATGTGTGGATGAGTTAATAAGTTCTTTACATATAACATATCCAATTGCAAGGCATATGATGCAGCTATATCTGTATGTGAATCGGGAATTGGCAAAAGCTGATGTAAGGTGCACAAGAGAGCCGTTAGAACATGTATTACTGGTAATACAAAACCTTTACGATGCATATATTGAAATTAGCAAGCAGGATACTTCCGAACCAATTATGACGAATACTCAGTCAGTATATGCGGGTTTGACTTATGGTAAAAATAATTTAAATGAAAACCTTATGGATAATACTACTAACAGAGGTTTTCTGGTATAGTTCTTCTTCGGGCAGCACATCCAGTTTTGCTGCCTGTTCCATTAAATATTTATATCTTTTTAAGATAGCGTTGACCTGGTAGATATAGCTGTCTATTAAATCCGGGTCAGTTACATAATCAAATCCTGAATAAGCAATTTCCAAAGCATATTTTGTTTTGGCAATATCGTCTAAGATATCATTTTTTTCCGTTTTCGTATAAGAAGATTGACTAAAATGTGTCTTCATATTATCCTACCATTCTTATTAAATTTAATTCTTATAAAAAGTATAGTCAAAATCAAATTAACTTATTCCATAATATGTAAAAACTTTGTAATAAATAAAAAAGAAAATCATATATTTAGATAAGTGTCGGTACAAGTTTAAAAAATACTGCAAAAATTAGTATGATAGGTAGGGTTTGTATGGATAATTATGTAGGTTTTATAATTATTACCGTAGTATGTGTATTGGTTTTATTAATCGGTGCAATGAAGAAAAAGTCAGAAATTATTATTAATTTCATTCTAAGAACAGTGCTGGGGATGATCAGTATTTATTTTATAAATGAATTTTTAAGCTGGCAGAATATTAATATTGCCGTTGGTATGAATCCAATTACTGTTTTGACATCCGGGACATTAGGAATTCCGGGGGTTCTATTACTTTATGGAATTAATTTCTACAAATTTTTGTAAGTTTATAACAAAATAAAATAATTTTTTAATATGCTATAGACAAGTTTGAAAACACATATTATAATTCTCATTACAACTTGTTCAGAAAGGTCAGGTGGTGATAGAGCATTATTATTCTTTTAAGTATTTTAATGGTTGCCGCTGTTTTGGATTTCCATACAGGGAGAATACCAAATCGTTTTATTCTAATAAGTCTTTTTTCAGGGATTATCTATCAGATTCAAGAACAAGGCATTCAAGCCTTACCAGCAGTGGTGCTGGGAATTATTTTTCCAATCATTCTATTATTTCCAATTTTTATAATCAAGGGACTTGGTGCAGGGGATGTAAAACTAATTGCAGTTATAGGAGGTTTTTTATCCATTGAGGAGTACCAGGCAATTCTATATCTAATTATAGTGTCAATATTGATTGCAGCAGTACAGTCCATAATTCTTATATGTGTGTACCGCAAATATCAGTCGACCATTCATTTTTCTATTCCCATATTATTAAGTACTTTTTTTTACATAGGAGGTTTTTATTGAGCAAGAGTATTTTGGCTATTTGCGATAAAGAAGAGGAGTACGTATGCAGGTTTCAGGAATATCTGAACCGAAAAAAAGCATTTCCCTTTCAAGTGCAGGTATTTACCAGGGTAGATGAGCTATATCTATTTAACAAAAAGAATAAAATTGATATTTTAATTATTTCGGAAAGCGTATATGCAGAAGAAATTCACAGCATGAATATAAATCATGTTGTTATATTAGCGGAGGAAGGAATATTATCAAAAGATGAATTATTTATTCTTCAAAAATATCAGTCTTCAGAAAAAATTATTCATGAGATTCTTTATTATTATGCAAGATTAAATGAAAGTAGCATAGAGATAAACAGAAAATTAAAAAATATAAAATTAGTCGGCATTTATACACCGGTAGGCAGATGTCTTCAGACATCATTTGCACTATTATTAGGACAGTTCCTTGCAAAGAAGAAAAATGTATTATATTTAAATTTTGAGGCATTTTCTGGATTTGGGAAATTCATGAAAAGGGAATATGTGTCGGATTTAATTGATTTGATGTATTTTATGAATAATATGCAGGATAAGTTCATTCTAAAGTTTAATGATATGATTCAGACAATAAATGGAATGGATTATGTGCCGCCCCCATTTTCTTTCCTGGATTTATCTTCTGTAACAGGAGATAAATGGATTCAGTTTCTGGATAATATAATAAGAGAAAGTAATTATGAGTATATTATTTTAGATTTATCAGATAATGTACAAGGGCTGTTGCAAATCTTACAGAAATGTGAGGTTATCTATACAATAACCAAAGAAGACGGAATGGCAATGGCCAAGGTAGACCAATATGAAAAATTACTTAGAACTATGCAATATGAGGATATCATAGACAAAACAAAACATTTCAATTTTCCTGCACTTAAAAATATACCTTATGAAGTTGAACAGCTTCCCTTTAGTGAACTGGCTAAGTATGTAAAGGCAATTATTAAGGAGGATCTTCATGAAGAAATATCCGGAATATAGAAAAGAATTAAAGGAAGAAGTATTAAGGCAGTTAGATGCCGGAAGAATGTGCAGTGATGAAGAAGTAAAAGAAATCATAGATATGGTTATCTTTAAAAAAAGCAGAATGCAATATATTGCATTAGAGGAAAGACAGAAACTAAGCAGAGAATTATTTTATGCCATACGAAAACTGGATATGCTGCAGGAGTTAGTTGATAATCCGGGAATATCGGAAATTATGGTTAATGGAGTAGATAGTGTTTTTATAGAAAGAGAAGGAAAGATTATACAATGGGAAGAAACTTTTGAGTCAAAAGAAAAACTGGAGGATGTAATTCAGCAAATTGTAGCAAAGTGTAATCGGGTTGTGAATGAAGCGACACCTATCGTAGATGCAAGACTTGAAAATGGCTCCAGAGTAAATGTGGTCCTACCGCCGGTTGCTTTAAATGGTCCGATTCTTACCATTCGAAGATTTCCGGAAAAGGCAATAAGAATGAAGGATTTAATTACATACAATTCCTTAACGGAAGAGGCTGCAGAATTTTTAAAGCATCTGGTACAAGCGAAGTATAACATATTAATCAGCGGCGGAACAGGTTCTGGGAAAACAACCTTTTTAAATGCGTTATCACAGTATATTCCGAAGGATGAAAGAATTATTACGATTGAGGATAGTGCCGAATTGCAGATTCAGGGAATCCCGAATCTGGTCCGTCTGGAAACGAGGAATGCCAATGTAGAGGATTGTAAAGAGATAACGATCCGTGATCTTATAAAATCTTCTTTACGAATGCGGCCGGATCGCATCATTGTAGGTGAAGTAAGAGGAGGAGAAGCAATTGATATGTTACAATGCCTTAATACGGGGCATGACGGCTCTTTATCAACAGGACATGCTAATTCGGGAAGAGATTTGTTAGCAAGACTAGAGGCTATGGTGCTTATGGGAATGGAGTTACCCTTATCAGCAATTCAAAGGCAGATAGCATCAGGGATTGATATTATTGTACACCTTGGAAGACTGCGGGATAAATCAAGAAGAGTATTGGAAATTATTGAGATAGAAGGGTATACGGAAGGTAATATTTTAACAAGAACGTTATATCAATTTGAAGAAATAGAGGAGAGAGAAGGGAAAATATCAGGAAAATTAGTAAAAAAAGAAAGTCTGATGCATCTGGACAAATGGCAGGCAGCCGGAATCGGGTAAAAGATTATAAAAAATACGAGTTGCATAGGAGTCAGTTGTTCTTGTATACTGCTGTAGGTTTTGGAATAGTAATAGTACTTAGCTCAGCATTTTATCATTCCTGCGCAGCAACAATTATTATGAGCCCATTAGTCATATTTTATCTACGGGAGAAGAAAGAAGAACTTTGTGAAAAGCAAAAATCAGAGTTAAATGAACAATTTAAAGAAGCTATAATGGCGGTATCAAATGGGCTGAGAGC
>JAEWWQ010000245.1 GCA_023458855.1 Bacillota bacterium | reverse complement strand
TTCAGAATTGGAACGGTAGTAGCATTTGCATTGATTCTTGCGCTTATTTACTTATTATTCAGACCATATAAAGTAAGCGAAACATTACAGATCAAAGATTTAAAAACAGCAAAATTGTAGAAGCTGTGTATTGAAATGGAGGATGTATATGGGAACAATTATAGTAGGAATCGTTCTATGCGGGATTATTGCATTAGTCATATCAAGCATGGTAAAAGATAAGAAAAACGGAAAATCCATTCAGTGTGGCGGTGACTGCAAACATTGTGGCGGACATTGTCATTAAATAAACGGAGAAGATGGGAGCGAGATGACAAAGGATAGAATTATTGAAGCACTAAAAGAAAGAGGATGCAGAATAACGAAGCAAAGAATGCTCATTATAGATGTAATTCTTGCAAATGAGTGTTCCTGTTGTAAAGAAATTTATTATAAAGCCTCTCAGATTGATAGTACAATAGGGATTGCAACAGTATACCGGTTAGTTAATACGCTGGAAGAGATTGGAGCGATCAGTCGTAAAAACATGTATAAAGTAGCATTTTCAGATCAATGTAACATGGAAGAGGCTTGTACTGTTGTGCTGGACGATGAAACTACTTATAATCTGTCAGCAAAGAACTGGCATGCAGTTATCAAGGCGGGTTTATCCGTCTGCGGTTACCTTGAAAATCAAAATGTTTTTAAAGTAGTAGTAAAGAAATGTGAGTGCGAAGGCATAAGCTGTTAAGGGCTTATGATATCAAATATGTAAACAAGATTTTGACTTTTCATAAAAATCCCCTTGACATTATCGATTCTTTTTAGTAATATACGTATATAAATAAATTGCACACAATCTAATAGTAAACAATAAAAATAATATTTTAGGAAAAGTTATAAGAATAAGATTTTTGTGCATAGTAATGAAAAGAATAATAAGAAATAGGAGGATGCAATATGGCAGCATTACACATAACAGCAGATGATTTTGAAAAAGAGGTTTTACAGTCTGATAAGCCGGTATTGGTTGATTTCTGGGCAGCATGGTGCGGTCCCTGTAAGATGCTACTGCCAACCGTTGAAGCTTTGGCAGATGAAGTAACTGATGCTAAGATTTGTAAAGTAAATGTGGATGAACAGAATGCATTGGCCGCAAAATACGGAATTATGACAATTCCTACATTAATGGTATTTAAGAATGGGGAAGTTGCTCATAAAGCGGTTGGTGTGAGATCTAAAAATGAGATATTGGAAATGTTAAAATAGCAAAATGAATCTGAAAATGAGCATAGGAGATACTTATCTTTTATGCTCATTTTAGGTATTGTTTATTAATTTTTTAAGCGATTCTATCTGTGTGAAGAACAAGGCTTGGAAATATTTTTTAATGCTTTCTCAGCATTATCCTGAGTAGAAGATTCCTGTGAAATATCACCCAGGGCAACGATTCCGACTAAACTATTATTTTCCACGACAGGGAGTCTGCGAATTTGTTTTTCACTCATAATTCTGGCAGCATCACGTACATTCATATCGGGCGTTCCAAAAGTACAATCCGTTGACATGATGGAACTTACTTGTTCTTGGCTGGTATTCTGACCGCTTGCTACGGATCTTAATACAATATCCCGATCCGTGACAATTCCAATTACGGAATTCTGCCGGCATACCGGGATGGAACCAACATCATGCTGCTTCATTAATTGTGCTGCCTTTTCAATCGAATCTTCCGAGCCGACCCAGGCAACATCTTTAGACATAATATCTTTTACTATCATACAATCACCTCCACTTATAGATTGCCCACTCAGACAGAAAAATATTAAAAAATCACAGAATGATCTAGAATTGATATTCTATCCACAAGATGATAGGATAATTGATAAAAGTATATAAGGGAGAACAGTAGTTACTATATTATGAAAAAAAGAAGAATGATAAGTGTCTTTGTGGCAATTGGAATTTTGACCGGATGTACAAGTGTAGATGCACAGAAGAATTTACCGGAATCGGAGACAGAAAATCAACCGGAAACTGATAGAGTGCAGGAAATGAACGCTTACTTAAAGGCAGCAGGGACTTCTGAGATTACATTCTTGATACAGATGCCTGTGATTTTCTAAATGTGAATCATATTACGAGGAAAAGGTTGATTATAAAACCTGATATTCAATTCGATTTCTTCCGTTTTTCTTAGCAGTATAGAGCTTCTGGTCCGCGGTAATAATCATGCTGTTTACGGAGGAAGCTAATAATGGTTTTTTATAGGAGATGCCTATACTGGTAGTGACATGAATCTGTATGTTTTCATACGAAAAATCATGCGTTTCAATGGTATTCCTGAGGACTTCGCTGATTTCCAGTACGTTTTCCAGTGACAGTCCTGATAGAATAATACAAAATTCTTCACCGCCATATCGCCCGATTAAACTGCGAAACCTGGGTGAGACCTGTAATAAACTTCCCACGTGTTTGAGTACACAATCACCCGTACGGTGTCCAAAGGTATCGTTGACTTTCTTAAAATTGTCAATATCAAACATTAAAAAAGCAACCGAGAGCTGCTCACCGATTGCTCTTTGTAACTCTTTCTCCATCAATTCCATAATCGTTCGATGATTGTAGAGATTGGTAAGACCATCCTTCATAGCAAGCTGTTCCAGTTTTTTCTGTTGTTCGTAATAACGAATAGCGGATTTTAAGCGGGCGATGACTTCAATATAATCAAAAGGTTTTTTTATATAATCAAATGCACCGATGTCGAAGGCCTGCCTTAAAATAGCACTGTCTGTGACGGATGTTACCATTATAATGGGAATGTCCCTGGTTTCCTCTTTATTTTGCAATATTGAGCATACTTCAATTCCGTTAATCAATGGCATGACGATATCAAGCAAGATTGCATCTGGCTGTATCAGCAGTACGGTTTCCATAACTTTAGTAGCATCAAGCAG
>JAEWWQ010000244.1 GCA_023458855.1 Bacillota bacterium | reverse complement strand
GTATAGCCTCCATCATACCGTCGGTTTCTTTTAATCCTATATTAGTATTGCGAATAGAATCTAAATAGGCAAAACATTCTTTTAATCCTTCTTCTGAATAAAAGATAGCCGGTTCATTCATATCATTCCAAAAACCTTCAATTCCCATATCTGTCAGGAATTTGTATTTACTTCCAAACCATGCCCGCGCCTCTGGATTTAATACATCAGGAAGATGAACACGTCCTGGCCATACAGCAAGAACAAAAGGTTTTCCGCTTTCGTCCATACAGAAATAATTATTTTTGATGCCTTCTTCATAGACATTATAATTCTTCTCTATTTTAACGCCGGCATCGATAATAGGAACCAGTTTAATTCCACGAAATTTAAGATCATCTATTAATTGCTGAAAATGAGGAAATTTTTCGCTGTCTACGGTAAAATCTTTATACCGCTCCATATAATCAATATCCATATAAATAGATTCTAAAGGAATATCATATGCTTCATATTTATTTGCAACTTCATAAAAATCTTCTTCGCAAGAATATCCCCAACGGCTTTGCTGATATCCAAACCCCCATTTTGGAGGAATATAACTTTCACCAATCATTTTACGAAAAGCATGCACAATCTCCATCAATGAATTTTCTTCAAGGATATAGATATCCATATCCTTACTTTGTGTAGTAATTGTTAATATATCATAATCTGTATATCCAATATCAAATGTTATTACTTCCGGGCAATCAATAAAAAGACCAAAAGTATTCTTTCCGGAAATTATTAAAAAATTGTGTGCTGCATATAAGGAATTTCGATCCTCAGTATGATGCGGATCATCGCTGCAACGACTTGTATACGAATATCCTCTTTTATTAATACCTCGTACATTTTCGCCAAGACCGTAGATAATATCACTCTTTTCCATAGAATATGAAAAACAATAACCATCTTTCTTATTACATTCAAAAAAAGGAAGTTCATCAGAAGATGTCATGAAATCAACAACGACTGCATCTGTTTGGAAAGGATTTCCATAAGTAAATTTTCTAGTCATAGGTGCTCCCATCTAATTATTTTTTTAAAATATCTTTTTGCTTTATAGTTGATAATAACATTATATATTGATAGAATATAAAAAACTCATACAATTATACTAAAAAACAACATTATTTTATCTTTTGTAAGAAAAATACATAAATACAGAAGGGAAGAACAGAATGCAGGAAGAACTATTTCGTGAAAAAAGCATACATGGTTCGCTTTTATTTCCGTTTGAATGTTATATACAAGATTCTGATGAAGCTATAATGGTCAAAAATTATCATTGGCATGAAGAGACTGAATGGATCTATACGGTAAAAGGTAACATTACTATTGAAATAGATATGTTTTCCTATCATGTAGGACCGAATTCTTTGGTCTGTATTCCAAAGGAGTCTTTACACAAAATCCGAACAGAAGGTAAATGCTTATATTATGCTTATGTCTATAAATTCGAATTTCTTCATTTCTCATTATATGATTATTGCCAAAGCGCGTATATGATACCGGTTGAAAAAGGAGAGATTAGTTTTTGTAAAATAATTTATCTGGAAAGGGAGAAGAATCAAATTATTGAAAAGGAATTACTGGAAATAGCCAATGCTTATATACATAAACCAGCGGCCTGGCAGTTATGTGTAAAAGCTTCCTTAACTAAGATCGTAGCTTTTCTTATACAGAATGATGAAATAGAAGATTCTGATTATAAAGAACATACAGATATGATAGAAAAAGTAGCAAATATGAAACTTATTTTAAAATATATAAAGGAACATTATCAGGAAAAAATATATATAAAAGAACTTGCCGATATTGTAAGTATGAACGAAACATATTTTTGCCGATATTTTAAAAATATTGTTGGAAAAACGCCTATTGAATATATTAACTATTTGCGGATTGAGAGGGCGGCCAGATTGATTCGGGAAACGGATCTGACGATTACAGAAATTTGTTTTATGACAGGTTTTGATAACGTGAGTTATTTTATTCGTAAATTTAAAGAAAATAAGCAGATAACACCAAAAAAATATAGTTTACTTATGAATTAATGCCCTATTATTCTTATGTAAATGACAAATGTAGAAATATATATTATAATGAGCAGAAATAGGGGACTAAAAGGAAGAATGAAGAAAGGAATTTTTAAATGAGAACAATAGATGTTTCAGAAATAACTTCAAATATTAAAGAAATGTGTATAGAGGCGAACCATTACCTGACAGAAGACATGGATGAAGCCATGAAAAGAGCAGTGCAAGTAGAAAAAGCACCATTAGGAAAGCAGATATTAAATCAATTACAGGAAAATCTGAAGATAGCTGCAGAAGAGAAGATTCCTATTTGCCAGGACACCGGGATGGCAGTTATCTTTATGGAAGTAGGTCAGGAGATTCATTTTGAAGGCGGTAATATTCAGGATGCAATTAATGAAGGGGTCAGGAAAGGTTATATGGAAGGATATCTTAGAAAATCAGTTGTAAAAGATCCTTTAATACGTGAAAATACGAAAGACAATACACCGGCAATCATACATTTTGATATTGTAC
>JAEWWQ010000243.1 GCA_023458855.1 Bacillota bacterium | reverse complement strand
CTCTTCTGCTTTGGCTCTTCCAGAATCTCACGCCCAATCATCAAACGTATAATATCGTCTACCCTGCATTTATCTACATCTAATGTATCTATGTAAGCACCATCTCTCATAACGGTTACGCGATCTGCTACCCTCATAATCTCACCCAGTCTGTGTGAAATAAAAATTATGGATACCCCTTTTTTCTTTAGTGCACGCATCTTGCTGAACAAATCTTCCGATTCGGCTTCCGAAAGTGCTGCTGTTGGTTCATCCAGTATTAGTACTCTTGTTGCTTCGAAGGACATCGCTCTTGCAATTTCTACCATCTGTGCTTTTCCTACCGAAAGATTTTTCAATAATTCTGTTGCTTCTACTTGAATCTCAAAATCCTGAATCAGTTTTTCAGTCATCTCATTTATATCTGTATCCGAGCAGAAAAATCCTTTGGATTCACGTCCGATAAAAATATTTTGTGCTACGGTAAGATCGTTCATCATATTCAATTCTTGATGCACAATGGAAATACCTGCCTGCTGTGCTTCTTTGATGTTATTAAAATGAACCGGTTTACCAGCAAATCTGTATTCACCATCATACTCGCTGTAGATTCCTGTCATAATTTTTACGAGTGTTGACTTTCCAGCTCCGTTCTCTCCAATCAATGCATGAATCTCGCCTTCCTGAAGGGAAAATTTACAATGATCTAATGCATGTACGCCCGGAAATGTCTTATCGATATCTCTCATTTCCAATATCATTCTCAGTTCTTTTTCTTCCATATTTTCACGTCACCTCAGTTCTCTGCTTTATTAAGGCCTTTTGCTCTCTTTCCTTAACTTAGGCTTATGATACCGTATTCTCATTTTTGATACATCTGTAAAGTGTCACGACTTTTGAGTCGCATTCGTCATTTTTAATATATGACAAATATCATATTTAAGAGGCAATCCTCTGACGCAAGAATGGATAAGCCAATGCTTATCCATTCTTAAGGTAATTATTAATTTTTCTTTGTAACGTCAATAGCGAAACTGTAATGTTCTTATCACTTTCCATCGCATCTTCCACGCCTTCATTCATCATAACAAAAGCTTCTTCATATTTACGGAACTTTGGTATTGCAACACCTTTTTCCATTACGAGCGTCATAAATTTCGTATCTGCCTTTTCCTGCTGCGCGTAAATTTTTTCATTTTCGACAATTTTACGTAATCCAGAGATTCCTTTTGCATCCGATGCCACTTGTGCCTGTATATCTGTATCATAAGTCAACATTTTTAAGAATTCCCAAGCAAGCTGTTTTTCCTTTGTTCTGGCACTAACACCCGCAAGCAAAGTACTGACTTCAGAGATATTATCTCCCTGTGGTCCTGCCGGCATGGTAATACAGGTCCAGTCAAATTTTGTATATTTTTCTACGCAATAGGGATATGTCCTATAAGTCCTGTAATCCGATAATAACATAGGTGCGAATGCCACCCGCCCTTCTTCAAAATCATGTTCCGTAACGGTATAACCGTCGTTTAATGCTTCCAGACGATAGACAAAATTCACAGCATTTGCTACTTTCCTGTTGCTGACATAGTTCAAAGTTCCTTGTTCATTAAAAAGTTTTGCACCATTCGCGTAAGAAGCATCCTTCCATGTATAATTATAGATACCGAATTGATCTAATTCCCCATTGTGATCTGTATCCTTCGTTAATTTTCTGCATATAGTATGAAAATCTCCCCAAGTCCAATTATTCTCGGGTATCTGGATACCTTCTTTTTTTAAAAGTGTAGTATTTACACATATCAGTGTTGGTACCACTTCATAGGGAAGCGCATATTGACGTTGTTCATACTGACCGGATTCCAGAACAGAAGCATAATACGCTTCCATAGAAAAATCTTTATCCTTTTTTATCAAAGTATCCAGATTTAATAATGCATCTTTGGAAGATAATAAGTTGAAACTGTCGTTTGACATAAGAAACACATCCGGCTCCGTTCCCTTTAAATAATTACCAAGAAGCCACTCCGAATAATCTTCTTTTAGAATACCTTTCTCAAACACAATTTTTACGCCTTTATGTGTATTTTCAAATTTTTTAACTGCCTTTTCTATAATCGTTGTTACATCATCACTTGGAGCATTCCAATTACTGTCCGCAAACATACCAAAGGTTATTACTGTCTCTTTACTCCGCAGATTTTTCAATACTACAAGAAAACATGAAAATACAAGAAGTAGAGAAACTAAAATGATACTTTTTTTCTTCATTCTTCATTTCCCATTTTTTCTGTTACCGTGCCCGTCTGTACTGCCCATATAGCAAGTTGGGTGCGGTCTCTTAGATTCAATTTATTGAGGACGATACTAATATAATTCCGTATTGTTCCTTCAGACAGGACAAGTTCCGATGCAATTTCCTTATTGGAAAGCCCACTGCCGACCAGCTTAATCACTTTCCATTCTGTCTTACCAATCTCATCCACACCTTGCTTCTTTACCTGAATGGCAAGATTGCACTTAGCCATCTGCGAAAACAGATTCACTACCTTTGAAGTCACGTCCGCATTGATCATGGCGTTTCCATTATATACTTTATATACAGCATCTATTAATTCTTCCATAGAAATTCCTTTTAGGAGATACCCACTGGCACCATCCCTTAATGCGCTAAATACATATTCGTCATCATCGAATGTGGTCAGTATGATGATCTTTATATCCGGATAATTTTCCTTGATGATCTTTGTACAGGCAACGCCATCCATTTCAGGCATACGGATATCCATCAATATTACATCCGGTCTTTTCTCACGTACCGATCGGATAACTTCTCTCCCGTTTGTTACTGCATCCGTAATCTCAATATTATCTTCCATCCGAAATACAATCTTTAGGCTTTGTCTTATCAATTCCTGATCATCTGCAATTAATACTTTTATCATTTCGCATCTCCTCTCCCCAACGAATCGGGATCTTGGCAATCAGTAAAAATCCTGCTTTTCCATCATAAGTTAATGTTCCATTTAACAATGCAATACGTTCTGACATATGTCTAAGTCCAAATCCGGTCTTAATTTCTTTACAGCCGGCTCCATTATCCTGAACGGCAATTTGAATCACATTATAGATTCTCTTCACTGAAATTTCTATTTGTGTGGCTTGTCCATGGCGGATGGCATTGGTAATACTTTCCTGTATGATTCGGTAAATAGTTTCTTCTTCATCTTCCTGAAAATCCAGTTTTCCTGCATCATTGATAAATGAGATGTGCGCATGGGTTACTTTGCTCATATCGTCAATCACCTGTAAGATTGCTTCTTCCAGACTCAGCTGCTCTAAGGCATCCGGCCGCAATGCCTTCACCGATCTTCTGACATCCTTGATTCCCTGCCTTGTAACATCTGCAATCACTCGCAGCTGATTCTTTGTCTCCTCTGTGGAATAATCGATTAGCTTCACACAAGCATCAATCCCCGCGATAATGCCGGTAAGCGAATGCCCCAATGTATCATGAATCTCACGTGCCAAACGATTTCTTTCTCTTGTCTCAGCCATTTTCTCTGTATTAAGAGCATAAATTTTCAATTGTTCATTGGCATCATCCAATCGTCTATTTAAATCAAGAATTCTCTCATTCTCCAGTCTTTGCAGTCTTATAACAAGCACCATGTAAAACATAAATAATAAAGTAGTCAGAGAAGTCAGTACACTTTTTATCCCCATTAACAGATTTCTTATATCCACATTATAATAAGTAAGATAAGTAGAAAGTGGAATCACAGATGCCTTATTCTGAAGAATTGCAATATCTGTAATAATATATAATAAAAATAAAAATACCATGCAGGAAATGCGGAACCTTGTATTCTTCCAATATACAAACATATCTGCAATCACAAGAAGAAGCACGGTATTATAATTAAAATTCAATGCCTGCATCATCAGAAAACACAAAAGAACTTCTATCAATATGTATACTGCAACATAAATATCCCTATCCATATTATTTTTATGTATAGACATCAATAAAAGTAACACAATATATGCCGTTATAGAAATTACTGGCACTTTCCAGGGTGCTATGGGAATTTTTTCAATCATATCCGCAAAGACAAGTGCTTCATATGCATCTATTATCTTATATGTTGTGATTGTGACTGTGCCTGAAATCAATAGAATAATGATTAAATTCATATTCTTCATCATCGTGCGCAAAAATGATAATGTCTGGTCATCGGACATTCTGACACCTCTTTTCCACGGTCATTTCGTACTCGTTCTATTTTTACCTGTGCAGTTTACTGCCATTTGTCTACATCATAGCTGTTAATGGTATATTGTGTGATTAACTTGACTGGTACTAGTATATTTTTTTCGCATTCTTCGCCACGCAGAATCTTATACATAGATTCCACTGCAGAATTTCCCATTTCTGTAGGAAACTGCGCTGCACTCACCATCATGGCACCTTGTTGAATCATATTCTTCCCGACTGGACTTCCATCTGTACTTAGAAAACTGATTCCACGTTCCATTCCCATCTTTTCGCAGGCAGCTATGGCTCCGATTGCACATGGATCATTGACTGCAAATACACAATCAAATCGCTCCTTATCTGCTATCACATCTTCCATGGACTCCATGGCCGCTTCTACAGTTCCACCGCTCACCTTTTCCACTACGATGTGATAGGAATTATCATCAGACAGTCCCTTTTTGAATCCGGCCACTCTGTCCTGCGTAGACTTTGTTCCATATTGTTCCAGCAGCACAATACGAGCCTCCTTCTTCTGACCCTTCAAAAAATTTGCCATCTGCATTCCGACATCATAATTATCCGAAGTAACTGTACAATCTACAAGTTCTTCATCATAGACGGGTGAATCTACAATGATAATTACGACACCTGCCGCTCGCGCTTCCTCCAGTGCACTCTTGATTTTCTTCCAGTCAACCGGGACAATAAGGAGTGCATCCACACCTGTCTTTATCATATTACTAATCTGTTCATTCTGCTTATCCTGGCTAAGAAGAGAGTCTCTCGTTATTAACACATCTCCCTGTTCTTCTATCACAGAACTAATCTCATTGTTTAATACAGCAAAATAAGAATTGGTCATGTCTGCATAACATGCACCAATTCTCCTGCTTTGTTCTACTTGTCCGGCTGAGAAATCTTTCTTTGAAATAAAAAAATTAATTTCAAGCAGGATAATTACCATATTGATAAAAATAATATAAAACCATATTTTTTTTCTTTTCATTTGTTAGTTTCCTATGCTTGCTCATTTGCATTATAGCTGAACAAAATAAAGAAAGCAACTTTGCATATGTAATATGACATTTGTCACTTTATGCTAAAGTGAGCATTAAAATACCGCCTATACATCTCATTTTGTATAGGCGGCAAAATACATTTTTCTATTCTTCCTACGGTCTTTCTAAAACCGGAGTTCATTCATGTAGTCTTACACGGATAGGAAAACCTCCTTTTTGAGATACTCTCAGCTATTGATGAACCATCTGGCAGAGGTGTTGTAATCAAACGTTCGACAGACATAACAAGTTCATCCAGAGACTGTGTCATATCTCCCTTAAGCCAAACCTGAAGAATACTTATGACCACTCCAGATATAAAGTTGGAAGCAACAGCAAATTCAGGAGCATTTTTAATCACGATAGGAATATCGTCATCTTTCTCCATATAGGATATGAAGATTTCCTTTAGTTTTGTGATAAACGGTTCCGCATCATTGGAGTTTATAAGAATACGGTAGAATTCCAGATCCGTTTGCAGGCACTGCACCACTTTCAACAGGAATGACATCGGATTCGCGATAAAATCCTCCTCTTTGCCTTCAGCAAGAAATTCACATATTTTTTCAACTGTCTCATTTTCAATCTGTTCAATAAGTGCCCGAACATCCTGATAGTAGGCATAAAATGTTCTGCGATTGATATCTGCACGTGTCACAATGTCTGTAACAGTAATTCGTTTCAATTCTTTTTCCTGTACGAGTTCAAAAAATGCCTGACGTATCAGTTTCCGCGAACGGTTGGCACTTCTATACTCAGTTTTTTCTGCTGTTACCATTATAAATCACCTCTTGATTTATTCATAAAATTCTCCAAATCAAGCTGATTTTTGTTACTTTGCAAATTCGCTATATCTTTGTTTGTTGAATTTTTTAGAAGTTATTATACTATAACCAGATGCATAATTCAACATATATAAATAAATTAGTTTTCTTCACAGTGAACACATTCCTCATACTGTTCTCTAAATCTATATCCAATTTTCCTTACATCAATAGAATTTTCAATACCGTTTTGTGCATCTTTCAATAAATTGAGTGCATGAATCAGATACTCCGATTCAAGAGCAAACTGTTCCTGCGCTTTATCATAAAGTTCCTTGCATCTGGCAGTATCTCTATTATAAACATTACTACATCCGCTTTTTTCAAGTATTTCATAGGCGTAATTTTCCTTTTTATCGCCTCTGCTACCAAGTTCAAAAGCTTCTTCAAGGCTGTTTATAGCAGTACAAATTGATTTAACCACTTTCGTATCTATCGTTGCATCACTTTTTTCATATAGTTCTTCGGCTTGATTTAGTAAACAATGAAATTCTTTCAATACTTCGCCGCAAGAAGCATATTCTTCTTCAAAATTGCAGTTCATAAACGATACCTCCTATGGTAGGCATGCCTTACTTTATAATATGTTTATAAGAATTATTTAGTGCTCTTTGTTATCTTTGTTTTCGGGCAGGATAAGTTACACTTCCTGTTAATTTCCATTTTAAATTCTGGTTAATATAATTTATTTATATTCAATATAAAAGTAACACTCCTTTACATAAATGTTATTGAGTGTTACTTTAGTAATTATAACTCGGAATATTTATTGATTAATTTAAAATGCAGGAATTAGTCTCACCAGCAGAGAATACATTTTCCACCAATAGAACTCTTTTATCTTTAAGAGATATAAACTCTCTCTTCTGGCAATATTGCTTATTGTTTCAAGCATATGCCCACAAATGGAGTAGACGGGAGTCGAACCCGTGTCCGAAGACCCATTCCCTGTACTTCTACAAGCTTAGTTAATCCTTTGACATTCCCTCTGATATGCGGAGATTAACATCCTCATACTTTCAGTAGCTTCATGATACGCCCATATGTGCAAAGCTTAGCATATGTCGTTTCCTATCTAGTCGATGCCAGATACTTAATGGATAGGTACCTTAAGACTGACAGCTGCCACTAGGCAGCGTAAGCTAAATTATCTTCAGCGTTTAAATTTAATTTTGCGATTAGCGTGTCGCAACGGCTTGCTTCTCCAGCTTCAAAATCCCCGTCGAAACCTTGACTACCCCCTATTTAATTGGTATACCCTCTATTATAT
>JAEWWQ010000242.1 GCA_023458855.1 Bacillota bacterium | reverse complement strand
CCTCTTGCGAGTCTTCTTCTCATAGTTATTTATGCTATAAGAGATACATAATAAAGGAGGTAATCTCGTGGCTATCAATGAGAGTATGGTACAGGAAGTGGTACAGGAAGTATTGGCAAAAATGCGGATTGCGGAACCTTCTACAAACCAGCATGGTGTATTTACTGACATGAATGAAGCAATTGAGGCAGCTAAAAAGGCCCAGCAGATTGTCAGAAATCTTTCTATGGACCAGAGAGAAAAAATTATTTCTAATATCAGGAAGAAAACACATGAAAATGCAGAAGCGCTTGCAAGAATGGGTGTAAATGAAACGGGAATGGGAAATGTCGGACATAAAATCTTAAAACATCATCTGGTAGCAGATAAAGTTCCCGGAACGGAAGATATTAAGACAGAAGCATATTCAGGAGACAGAGGGCTTACATTAGTAGAGATGGGGCCATTTGGTGTAATAGGAGCGATTACACCATGTACGAATCCGAGTGAGACAGTATTGTGTAATGCAATGGGTATGATAGCCGGCGGTAATACGGTGGTATTTAATCCGCATCCGCAGGCAATAAGGACCTCTATCTACGCAGTCAGTATTGTAAATGAAGCTTCTCTGGAGGCTGGAGGACCGGATAACGTTGCATGTACGGTAGAAAACCCAACTTTAGAAACAAGCGAAATTATGATGCATCATAAAGATATTTCTCTGATTGCGGCAACCGGCGGACCTGGGGTCGTTACGGCAGTATTGTCTTCAGGAAAACGTGGCATTGGTGCCGGAGCAGGTAATCCGCCCGCACTTGTCGATGAGACAGCGGATTTGCGGAAAGCCGCAGAAGATATTGTAAATGGGTGTACATTTGATAACAATCTTCCATGTATCGCAGAAAAAGAAATTGTTGCGGTAGACAGTGTGGCAGATGAACTTATGAATTATATGATTACGGAGCAGGGATGCTATCTTGCTTCTAAAGATGAACAGGATAAATTGACTGCCACAGTGATCACACCAAAAGGATTAAATAGAAAATGTGTTGGACGTTCTGCAAAAGCCCTGCTACATATGATAGGTGTCACCGTCCCCGATAATATCCGTTGTATCGTATTTGAAGGAGAAAAAGAACACCCCCTGATTGCGACAGAATTAATGATGCCGATCCTGGGTCTTGTCAGAGCGAAAGATTTTGAAGATGCAGTATCACAGTCAGTATGGTTAGAGCATGGCAACCGCCATTCTGCACATATCCATTCTAAAAATGTGGATCATATAACAACTTATGCAAAAGCACTGGATACAGCAATACTTGTAAAGAATGGACCATCTTATTCAGCTCTGGGATTCGGCGGAGAAAGTATCTGTACTTTTACAATCGCGAGCAGAACTGGTGAAGGGCTTACAAGTGCAGCAACATTTACGAAAAAAAGACGTTGTGTTATGTCGGATAGTCTCTGTATTAGATAGAAAAGCAGCGTAGAAATGGGGTAAGATATGAATGAAGCAAATATAGAAGAAATTGTAAGGCAAGTACTTAACAGTATGGAAAATGGCAGAACAAAAACAAGTACTGCGACAGAAAATAAAAGGCCTGTTATCCCGAAGACTGCAAGGGTAGCAATGCTGACATCATTGGAGCATTATGATATCAAAGAATTTCCAATTCCTCCGCTTGGTGATGGAGACATCCTGGTAAAGGTGGAAGGCTGTGGTATCTGCGGTACGGATGCACATGAATTTAAGAGAGATCCGTTTAACCTGATTCCGGTCGCCCTTGGTCATGAAGGAACCGGGGAAATTGTGGCTATGGGAAAAAATGTAAAGAAAGACAGTGCAGGTAAGGAACTTCATATAGGGGATAAAGTAGTTACCTGTATGATTTTTAAAGACAATCCAGATATTACCATGTTTGATCTGAATAAGCAGAATGTCGGCGGTGCAGATGTGTACGGATTGCTGCCGGATGATGAGATCCACCTGAATGGATGGTTCTCGGATTACATATTTATCAGGGAAGGCTCCACAGTATTCAATGTAAGTGACCTTGATCTGGATTCCAGAATCCTGATTGAGCCATGTGCTGTTCTGGTGCATGCAGTGGAAAGAGCAAAATCTACCGGTATCCTGCGTTTTAACTCAAGAGTAGTGGTACAAGGCTGTGGACCGATTGGTCTTATCTGTATCGCGGTACTTAGGACGATGGGTATTGAGAACATTATTGCAGTGGATGGTAATGCACAGAGACTGGCATTTGCAAAGGAAATGGGTGCTATGCAGTCTGTTAACTTTCAGGATTACAAAGGAATTGAAGCCTTGTCAGGCGCGGTGAATGATAAATTCGGAGGACACCTTGCAGATTTTGCATTCCAGTGTACCGGTAATCCATCGGCTCATTCTAATATTTACAAATTCATCCGTAATGGCGGCGGCCTTTGTGAACTCGGTTTCTTCATCAATGGCGGAGATGCCACGATCAATCCGCATTTTGACATCTGTTCCAAAGAAATTACAGTAGTAGGTTCCTGGGTTTATACATTAAGGGATTATGCAACAACTTTTGATTTCCTAAAACGCGCAAATGGAATCGGACTGCCAATGTCTAAGCTCATTACCGACAAGTTCCCATTGGAGCAGATCAATGAAGGACACAAAACCAATCTGGCAATGACGGGGCTCAAAATTGCAATTGTGAATCAATGAATAGACAATAAGAATCGAGAGGAGTTAGAAATGTGGCAAATGCGGTAGGAATATTAGAGGTATTTGGTCTGACCTGTGCATTTATGGCAGCAGATGCAGGATGCAAAGCAGCAAGTGTAACGCTCGAAAATTTTGATAAAAATAAACCTGCCAATGCAGATTCCCTTCCGGTTCCGTTATTAGTAACGATTAAATTCAGAGGAAGCGTTACAGATGTGGAA
>JAEWWQ010000241.1 GCA_023458855.1 Bacillota bacterium | reverse complement strand
CCTTATTCTCCCCATCAAAACCTCTTCGGAAAAATTCCTGTACTAAATCTGCATTGCCCTCTTCCGGACCAGCACAGGTAATAAGTAGCGCTGCGTATTTTCCATCTAATAGTGATGTATTGGACAGACAAAACGATCGGTCAACAAGAGGCTTCAACTGTGCAGTAAGGTCAAAGCAATATAAAGGGGAAGCATAGATCACAACATCTGCTGCGCTAATACGCATAAGTACCTGTTCAGCATCGTCTTTTTGTATACAGCCAGGTGCATCTTTATTCTGCATACAGGCATAGCAGCCCAGGCAGCCGTTTATGTAATAATCAGTTACATTGATTCGGTCAATTTCATGTCCTTGCGCCAGCAGCTTTTTCTCCAAAAATTCAAGTGCAGTAGCGGTCTTTCCATGTCTTTTGGGACTTCCCATAACAGTTGTTATTTTCATATTTTTTCTCCTTCAATTTGTTTTAATAAATTGTTGCACCAATTAATTATGAATTGATAATAATGAACACCATAAACCATTGTAGAATACACAAAAGTAAACTGACTCACATCATATGCTTTTTCAACATCCGCTTTTTCTTTATTTAACTGATTAAAACATGATTCTACATCGGATATAAATGTTTTTAGATTCAATATTGCTTTTTCTTTGGGTAAATATTGATAGAAATAGAAATAAACTAAATGCTCTTGTTTTGTTTTAGAAAAAATAATCGGTTTCTCAAGCCAGCTTAAAAAATACGACTTACCCATATCAGTAATGGTGTATAGTTTTTTGAATTTACTGCTCTCAACAACTTCATGACAACTGATGCAGCCTTTTTCCTCTAACCTTTTTAGCGCAGGATAAATGCTTCCAAAACTAGCATCAAAGAAGTAAGATGTGCAGTTTGCCATCCACTGTTTTAAGTCATATCCACTCATTTCTTCTTTCATCAGAAAACCTAAAATAATATATTCCAGCATACGTCCTCCTTATATCGTCAATATATATATCGATTCGATATAATTAGCATTATAATAGTATATCAGAATTTGTCAATAGTTATATTTCAACTTCAGATAACGCCAGATTCATTGCATTCCCTCCAACCTTGACTTCAAGAATTTCGTTTTCCTTTACTGTTAACGATACCAGAATCTCAGATGGCTTTTTCATGGAATAACCTTGTTCAAATACAATGTCCAATGCCTGCTCGTTGTTGATTTTTCTATAATGATACAAGTAGCAGCCAAGTGCACCATTTGAGGTTCCTGTTGCCGATTCTTCTGAAATATCATATAACGGAGCAAAGTTTCTGCAATTAGCGTTAGCACCATGAAAGGATTCTAAAGCAAAAACATGATATCCAACTGCATTGTATTTTCGACTGATTTTTCTAATTTTTTCCATATCCGGGTTGATTGTATTTAGAACCTCAATACTTTTTACAGGAACCATAATATCCCGAAGTCCTGTTGATACGACTTGAACCGGCAAATCTTCGGGCATTTGTAAAGCTTTGATATTTAATGAATCGGCAAGTTCCTCTTTATCTATGATTTCCGAAAACACAGGAACCGGTTGATTCATCATAATGGAGTTATCTCCTTTAATTTCAATTCCCAAGATTCCGGCTTTGGTCTCCTGTTTATACATACCTGGTTTTAACAATCCCAGACTTGCCATTGTATAGAAGGTTGCAATCGTTGCATGACCGCATAAATCAACCTCTTCATTTGGCGTAAAGAATCTTACTTTAAAGTCTGCTACGTTTGATTGCAATATAAAAGCAGTTTCGCTAAACCCTAAGATGGCAGCAATTTTTCTCATTTCCTTTTCCGATAATGAATCTGCATTCATAACAACACCTGCTGCATTTCCACCTTCTTTTGTTTTAGCAAATGAATTTAATGTATATACGTTTACTTTCATAATCAATTCTCCTATAAATTTACAATCGTTCCGATATTTTTTTCTTCTGCTATCTTTAATATATAATCCGAAACAGCAAGATCCTGTAAAGCAATCCCTGTGCTGTCAAATACCGTGATATCTTTATTAGATAAGCGCCCCTTTTCATTTTCGTTTATTACATTTCCTATTTCTGTTATCGACTCTTTCTGTAACATTCCTAACCTGATTGCTGTTTGTATTTCACCAACCTTCGATGCCTGATTCACATCATCTGCAAAAACCCTTACAGTTTCAAATAAAGTTTCATCTAACTCCTGTTTGCCTGGCAGATCTGCACCAATACAACTAAAATGTGTCCCGGGTTTCACCCATTCTTTTCGAATCAACCCCTGACGTGAAGGAGTGATGGTGATAACTGCATCCGTTTGACTCAGCGCTGATTTAATATCATTTACTGTAGAAAATTCTACCGTTCTGATTCTTTGAATCCATTTTTCGTTTTTCAAGTCGTAACTATCGTTTCTTATTCTGCCTAATTTAGTATATATGGATTCTTGAAGTGATCGTGCCTTTTCCTCATTTCTTGGATTATATAGATAAACTTTTCGTATTGTTGGTACAGCGGATATGGTTGCTGCGATTTGAAAGACTGCCTGATAACCGGTTCCTACTACTATGAGAACCTCTGTATTTTGTTTTGCCAGATATTTTATTCCAACTGCTCCCGCTGCTCCTGTACGCATAGCTGTTAAGTGCCTTGAATTAATCAGCGCTCTCGGAAATCCATTCTTCAGATCGAACACCATCGTCATTCCTGTTAAAGCCGGAAGTCCCTGCGTTTCATTTTCACCAAACCAGGCAACAAGTTTTAATCCAAATAAATTCTCTGCCTGATAAATTCCAGATTTTATATCCATATCCGCTTTTCCCTCAACTAAATCAGCAGAAACAAGCGGCAATATAGAGGCCTGATTATTTGCTTTCTGCCGATACGCATTTTCTACACACATTATTGTATTTTTAAGATCTAATATGCTCTTTACATCATCGTCACTCATGATTCTTATTGTATTCATGAATTATACCTCTCTTTTAGACAAGATGAATCGGCAAACCGCTTCACTTGTCATGATTTAAACTACACCACCATATATGACGTCATTATACTGAATAATTGTACTTATGTCTCCATCCATCAATGGTTGATTTTTTACCAGCCAAATGTTATATTAGCTTCAAAGGATTGGAGGAATATAAAATGCTCGAAATCAATTGGAGACCAGATAAAAACTATCCAATGC
>JAEWWQ010000240.1 GCA_023458855.1 Bacillota bacterium | reverse complement strand
TAACAGAAGCGGGAGTAAATATCAAACAGGGAAATAGATTTAAAAGCTCCAAAACAATAATCATCTGACCTGTTTTCCCCAGCCCCATATCATCCCCATTAATGCAATTACCATGATTCAAAATATAATGAATGCCTTGTATCTGATAATCACGGGGTGTCCTTTTTAAATTCAACTCATTAATAGCTTCTCTGGTTTCTTCCAAAGAAAATTCCTCATCAACGGGAACTATAGGGAAAGGACAATTACCTGTAACTTGTGGACGATATTCTTCAAAACCAAAAGTTCTTATAAAATTCAAAATCTCTTCGCTGTTCCATATTGCCAGTTCCACATACCATTCTTTATTGATATGATTATAGGAGGCTCGAGGCAATTTCTTTATTGTCTCTACCAATTCCTTATCGTATTTAAAACCGAAATAAAGAAAATTACCCTCCTTATAATAATATCGAGCTACCATACAAACTCATCCCTTTGTACTATTTTTATACCCATCTTCTGAGCTTTTTTCGTTTTAGATGAAGTTGAATTTTTATCCTTTATAATCAAATGAATTTCTTTCTTCTTGTATGTATGAAATTTTAATGAACGATGGGCCTTTAAGTAAATATTCATCTAATCCATCTAAAAATGCTTGTGCCGTAATCTCACTGACCCCAGATATATTACATAATTCTTTAACTAACTTTTCTACTTCATCGCGAGAACCCTCTGTAATTACAGTACAAACACTATCTAAATCTATCTCGTTCAATATTTTTTGACAAGTTTTTTCAGCCATCTTACCCCCAAAAACATTCATAGCGGTGAGTAATCTTGCGAAAGGAATCCCCTCCGTTTTCAGCTTTTCCAGTTGGGTGTAAATCACTTCTGCTAAAGAACTCCCGATTCCATCTATCTTCTGTAATTCATCTTCACTCATCTGAAAGATCTTTTCCATCGAGTAATATCCGGCACCATATAATTTAGACAAAGTTGGCTCTCCGAATTCTTCACAACCTAAAACAGAAAAGGCATACACCAATTGTCCTATTCTTTTCTGTCTACAATTCACCGTATCACAACAAAGTTCGGTCATATTTTTATCCCAATACAAAGGATGGCCACAAGATGGACATTCCATCATATCGTCCATCATTTTTTCAAATTCTATTTCATTATGGCTTAATGTGGCAATATGTTTAGGAATGACATTGCCAGAACGTATAATACGAATAACAGAGCCTCGTGCGATATGATTATCTATCACATATTTAGCATTATACCCAGTTACATTTTTAATAGTTACTCCGCCTATCTCAACAGGCTTTATATTTATTACGGGCTTACTTTTACCATCTTTTGAAATTTTCCAGGTAACTCCTTCTACTTCCGTATCGGCACAGATAGACCATAAGGGGCCTTTAAATGCAATCTTATATTTAGGGTTGCCATTTGAAAGTCTTTCATTTAAATCTACTTTAGTGGTGGTTTCAAGATAATCAATAGCTATCACAATACCGTCTATATTGTAATCCTTTGACCATTTTTCATATAATGAATGAAGTTTTTCATCCAAATATTCTTCATCGATCTCCCCAAAAGAAGAAATGAAAATAGCAAAAGCACGGGCATCATCGTCAAAGCATCCCTCTACTTTCTGCACCTTATCCTTCTTTTGATTCACCATATCAAAAAACATTTGTTTTAGAGACTCCAAAAAAGGACTTTTGGGATCTCCGCCGTACCTAATGAATTCAACATATTTAGTAAATTCATTAGGCTTCTTTGAATTGAATATGCCAGCTACCAAATTACGTGCCGTTTTATAAGAAGTAGATTGTTGCAATTTTTCAAAATTTTTCTTTGAAATAATAGCTTCCCCCCACGTATAAGGCATTTTCAATTCAAAATTGGCTCCTCCATAGATAACCGAATCAGGCATTTTTTCAATGCCCATCATCTTTCCCCACTCATCAGAACGTTGCCCCTCTACGCCATCTCCACGAGTCCATAAAGCCCCGGTATTCTCATCATACAACAATGAAATACCGTCATATTTAGGAGTCAAAGTCAAACAGAAAGATTTTCCAGGAACCCATACACTTTTAATCCATGCAATCAATTCACTGACAGATTTAACTTTTTCCAAAGAAAACATAGGAACAGGAAGCGTTTCCATACGTTCTTCTTTTGCTTCTTCTATTATACTATGTTTAAAAAACTCATTTTCAGGATCTTCATCCCTTAGTTGAGCTACCAAAGCATCATATTCAACATCACTTATTTCCGGGTTTCCAGCCCTGTATGCTTCATTGTACTGTTTTAACAAACTAACATCTATCATCGTTTCAAAGTTTTATTTTACAAATGTACTAAACATATTTCTATTGAGCAAATTAATATATATTTTCCCGTTTGTAATTCAGTATGAGATAATCATCATGGCCGAATTTAAAAGAAACTTCAGGAAAACTTTGCGCTCTCAATAAAAAATTATTACTCCCGCTCATCAAAGTAGAAATGTTTATTTCAGAGACCAAAGAAGTGATATCCTGGCCAACAATTTCATTCCAAGGAGCATAAGGCTGTTTCATTTTGAATTCCTTAGTCAGAAAAGCATAAGGAACATCAAAAATTTTTACAACCATAATCGGCGACTCGATCAAACTGACCAACTGCCAGCATTTTTCTAAGAATTCTTTCATAACATTGAATTTTTAATTACTTCACGTTTACGCCATTCTTTTTCTTCATGGCCTATACGCTTGAAATGATCTTGGGCACGTTTCTTCAAGATTTCTTTCTTCTTACCATCTGGTAACTGTTTAAAATTTAAAATATTAGGTGCATTTATTCCACCGAATACCTCAGGTTCCATTTCTGTTCCGCATTTTAAACAAACCGGGGCGTCAAACAATTCCATTTGCTGAGTTTGTTTATTATAAAAAGAACGTACCTGCCCCAGATAAAGTTCTTCTCCACAATTTTTACATACGAATTTTATCATAAAAACTTCCTCCTACAATATTCTGCCATTAATAAACTATCTACTTTGTTGTCATCAGGGGTTTTACATTTAGCGGTACGTCTAAAATCTTCATTAGGGAACAGGCGTTTCGCAGCTTCCAGGCTCATTGCTTTTGTGTCATTAATCTGCGTCTTTCCCGTGCTGGAAAGTTTCTTCTTCACCGCCACACCCTGCCACATTTCTTTCTGCCAGACTTTTGGAGTTACTTTTGTGAATGGAATTCCACAAAATCTCAAGAGCTCTTCCAATGCTCCTACGATGTAGCCGAAATTAAAATTAGATTGGGCGGAACTGCCGGGGATACTATGTACGTCTTCAATCACACAATGTACCGATTTCTTCAGATCATATTCTTCTGCTAATTGCAAGAATACATCTCTTACTTCTGTAAGGTCTATGTATTTACTGTCGGGCTTTTGCATAATAGGCCAATACACAATATCTCCGGTTTCCTTGTTCATACAGGTTATAAAACCCTTTTTGCCGGGGTCTATTCCAATTGCTATATTTTTCATAATATTCTACTTATACCATTTTCTTTTACTACAGTCAACACCGACGGATGAACTACTTCTGTAACATGAGTAGTGATGAGAATAGGGAACTTGAACTCAGTAAGAGAATTCAAAATAAGGCTCAAACCCAAAGCATCAATCCCTTCTGTCACTTCATCTATGTGTAGAAAGTGCAATCCTCCATACGGATTAGTTGAATTTATCATTTCTTGTATAGTCAACATCATAGCTATTTCTAAGCGGCAACGCTCTCCACCGCTGAATGACCAAAACTTTTTCAAACCATCCCTAACAATATAGGCGGTTATTTCTTCTTTTACCGTTCCATCTTTAAGAACTTTATACCCCTCCAATTTTATCCTTAAATCTGTCCCCATTGCACGAAGGAACTTGTTGGCATACCCTTGTATCACTTCCAATTGTTCTACCGCTAAAAAGAGCTTAAATTCCTTAAAACGGGTTATCCATTGAGTGGTATTGAAAATATCAGCATTGACTTTGTCAAGTTCTTTGCTTTTTTTGTTTATGGCAACTTGTGCTAACTTGATGAAGCTTTCTAAAGATTCTATCTTAGCAATATTGGCATTGCTATCCACACCATTTTCATCCATTTGATGAATAGTTTCTCTTAAATTCCGGCAATACTCCTCTCCATTTTTAATATTCTGTTCAAGATAGACGATCTTGTCTTCTTCTATCTTGATATTGTTTTCTAATTCTTTAACCTGCAATTTAACCATATGTAATGAATTTTGTAATTTACATATAGCCGTCAAATGATCTCGTTCTTCCTTCTGTGTATTTTGACGTTCTTGTTCAAAAATAGAAATAACTTCATCTATTGTTTTGATGGAATCTTTTTCGCCTTTTAATTGCAAGCTATAATTTTCTACCTCTTTTTCAAAAGATTCTTTCTCTTTTTGCAGGGTATGTTCATCAGTGTTTTCCCCCGGTAGAAATTTATGTCCGCAAGCTGGGCAAGCAACCACTCCCATCAATTTGGTACGAAGAACAGCTAATTTTCCTTCTATTCGCTCAATATCATTCGCTAATTCGGTCTTTTTAACCTCATGATCTGATTTTTCAATTTTAATCTTACCTACCTCTTCATCAATAGCATTATAGATATCTGTATAATCAACTTGTG
>JAEWWQ010000239.1 GCA_023458855.1 Bacillota bacterium | reverse complement strand
ATAGCTCAAAGAACAATTTATTAAGCGCATCCTCCTGCAGGTGATAATCCTCAAGCCCATTCCACCTTGTAAGGTAAACTTCAACCTGCTCAGTTGACGGAACAGGAACATTAAGCTCCATTTTCTTCTTATGCGCAGATATACCATGTACTGTCTCTTCCCGCTTTATTGCAGCTGACTCGACAAATCCATCAGAAGCTAAAAATAAACGGAACCTTCTTAAATGAGATAAGTAACCATTGACAAGTGATTTGACATTACCAGTCGAGTTTTCAGAAAGTACCTTTATTAATGCATCCTTTGCCACATTCTCAAAATTGGTAGCTGTCACCGCATTCCAGAACAGATCTTTACACCCTTTTCGCCAAAGGTAAAAGGTGTCTACATAAGCAGTATTAATTGTTGCTTTTGAAATGTTCTGACTATTATATAGAAAATTCCTATATAAACCACGCAGTTCATCATACGATAGCGCTTTCATACTATTTATATCCAAAATCAATCCCCCTTACTTATTTTGATTTATTCATTATCCAACTACCGTATTTAATTGTCAATATTCGTATATACTATATAATTTTAGTCTGTGTAACTTGATTCAGTTACAATAATGACTTCCGAAGATAGAAAGATGTAATTGTATCTGCGCCATCTACCATTTCTTGTGGCGTCCCTGTAAACACGACTTCTCCGCCTGCAGTACCACCATCCGGTCCGATATCAATCAGATAATCTGCCTGCTTCATCACATCCAGATTATGTTCAATAACAATCACAGTATTTCCGCGCTTTACAAGGCTGTCCAATAACTTCATGATATTTTCTACATCAGAAGCATGTAAACCAGTAGTAGGTTCATCCAACACGTAAATGCTACCTTTTTTATATAAATTTTTGGCAAGCTTTATTCTTTGACGTTCGCCACCCGATAAGGTAGAAAGCGGTTGTCCCAGGGAAAGATAAGATAGTCCAACTTCTATCATGGCTTTTAGAACTTTACCTATTTTATGGCTGTCTTTAAAAAACTCAAATGCTTCCTCTGCTGACAGTTCTAATATTTCTACAATATTTTTTCCATGATACTTGTAAGATAGGGCCATATCACTATATCTTTTTCCTTCACAGACTTCACAAATCGTAACTACCGGATCCATAAATACCAGCTCCGTTACGACAATACCCTTGCCCGCACAAACAGGACAGGCTCCTTTACTGTTAAAAGAAAAAAGAGAAGCATCAACTCCATTCTCTGTTGCAATAAGCTTACGTATCTCATCAAAAATTCCTAAATAGGTCACAGGCATGGAGCGCCCAGTTGCAGTGATTGGAGACTGATCTACTAATACCACTTGATTCTCGTACTGCCTGGCAAATACATCTCGAATCAAGGTGCTCTTCCCAGATCCTGCTACACCCGTTACTACTGTCAGCACATGAAGCGGAATATCCACTGAGACGTTTTTGAGATTATGGAGCCTTGCATCCCTGACAGATAGAAATTCTAAAGGTTTACGAGGCTTACTTTTAATTGGAATCATGCATTTCATTGCATTGCCCGTTTTTGTATCAGAAAGGAGCAAGTTTTCATAGCTTCCCTGAAATAAAACTCTTCCACCGGTTTTTCCTGCAAATGGCCCCACTTCAATTACTTCATCTGCGATTTTTATCACATCCTTATCATGTTCTACCACTAAGACGGTATTGCCCGTATCTCGTAAGTCTTTTAGCAGGTTTGTCATTCGATGAACATCCCTTGGATGCATGCCTGTACTTGGCTCATCAAAAATATATATCATATCTGTTAAAGCACTTCCCATGTAACGTACCAGCTTCAGTCGCTGTGCCTCACCTCCCGATAGGGAGGATGATTCTCTATTCATATTAAGGTATGGAAGTCCAATTTCAATCATTCGGCTAAGCGATGCTGCTAATGACTGTACAATGGTCTGTCCTCTTCCATCTGTAATCTCTTGCAATATATCACGAAGTTTCAGAAACTCCATATTGCAGAGCTCAGATATATTATTTCCATTTATCAGACAGGATGTTGCTTTTATATTTAAGCGGCTTCCATGACAAACAGGGCACTCCCTTTGTTTAATAAGTGCATCAATCCGATTCTGAAGTGTTTCACTAGAGCCGGAACGATCCTTATTTAACAGAATCCGGTTCAGATGGTTATAAACTCCTTCTACCCTTTTATCGACTTGTTCTGCACCTTTTTCATAAGCACCATAAAGAAACAGATTTCTTTCCTTCTCCGAATAATTCTTCCACTTTTTATCAATATCAAATAAACCCGACAGTGCATACTGTTTCCAATACCAGTGACCTTCCTGATACATTGTCAGATCAATCATTCCAGTTCGCAAGCTTTCTTCTTTCTTTAGAACAGCATCTATGTTAATTTCAGTTACTTTTCCAAGACCAGCGCATTCTGGGCACATTCCAGCCGGATCATTAAAAGAGAAGCAGGATGCTGTTCCCACATACGGTTCACCAATGCGTGAAAAAAGCACACGCATCATTGCATATAAATCGGTAATGGTACCCACAGTTGAACGAGCATTTCCACCAAGACGACTTTGATCAACAATAACTGAAGCTGATAGGTTTTGAATGAAATCACATTTCGGTTTTTCATATTTTGGCAGCTTTCCACGAATGAAAGCGGGATAGGTCTCATTCATCTGCCGACTACATTCCGCAGCAATCGTATCAAATACAATGCTGGATTTTCCTGAGCCGGAGACTCCGGTAAATACAACTATCTTCTTTTTCGGGATTTCAAGTGAAATATTTTTTAGATTATTCTGCGTCAGACCTTTAATTATAATTTTTTCTAAATCCATAAAAAACTCCTTTTCATATGGTTACATCTAAAGTTCAGATTCCATTATAGAAAAGAGTTTTTATATAAACTTCTGAATTCTTGCTTTCTTTTTGTTATAATCATAACTGATATGGGTAATTTAATTATCATTTACTCTATTGGAATATAGAGGTCTAGAACCATATACATAGTTTCACAGTTAATTTCACGATAGCAGTCAAATCCATAGCGCTTATCAATCCGATAATTAGTTTTTGGAAACCATACATTAAAGATATTTTGGTATGCAGCGTAGATCTGCTGTGGAAATCCTTTGAAATGATACACTGCAAATTTTCCTCCTGGAATGGTACAGGTATTTTTTAATTTACAGCTTTTATCCACGCTCATACAAATATCATAAAGACACCCGTTCACGTCTGTAATAGAAACATCATCGAAAGTTGCTTCTAATAGCAATGTCTTAGCTGTTAAATATTCTTTGTACCTCTCAAGAAATTCTGTCCAGTCCTGTCCGAGATTCTGATAATTTCCGATTCTTCTTTCGTAAATTACAAATTGGTCATCCATGTACTCAATGGTAATTTTTTCATCACATTCTGCGAAGGACTCTATTTCATTTACGGTATCAGGATAAAATGGATGCATCATGGAATGTCTGGCTATATTTTTCCGAAATTCTGCCGGGGAAATATTATGATACTCTTTGAACACCGAACTATAATTTGATGGACTATATCCATATTCAAAGCCAATATCTGTTATGGTCTTTCCTCTCTCAACTTTTAAGCGAAAGGCACTCTGTTCCAGCCTTTCCCTTTTTATAAAAGCATAGATACTTTCACCTGTTTCCTCTTTAAAGATTCTGCTGAAATAATATTTTGAAAAATTACAGTGCCTGGCCACATCTTCAATTTTAATCTCTTCACCAA
>JAEWWQ010000238.1 GCA_023458855.1 Bacillota bacterium | reverse complement strand
CTGGGAATAATTTCTTCTGAACAGTTTTATTTGCACCGTTCTTTAACTCAACAACATCTTGCATCGGAACTCTTACTTCCAAGATTTCCTCTTCTAAGTGTCTATTCTCGATTGTCTTATCAATATTGGCTTTAACTTTGTTCTCATACCCCGAATAGGTATGTACTACATACCAATTTGCTTCTGCCATACAATCTGCCCTCACTTACATTGTTAAGATGTTAATGCCATATTTGATTATTGTATCAAATATCGTAATAATCAACCCCAAAACAACAGAAACACTGACAACTGCGATTGTCTGTTTTAAAAGTGATTGTTTGTCTGGCCAAGAAATCTTTTTAAATTCAGCTTTTACACCGTCGGTAAATTTAATCTTTGGCGCATTATTTGCAGAATCTCCCATAGTCTCACTTCCCTTTCAATTGCTCACAACAAACGGGCTTATCGGTAAGCCATCCCATTGTTTGTCATTATTTGGTTTCTTTGTGCAGTGTATGAGTCTTGCAGAATCTACAATATTTTTTTGTTTCCATTCTGTCCGGATGTGACTTTTTGTCTTTTGTCATATTGTAGTTACGTTGTTTACACTCTGTACATGCCAATGTAATTTTTGTGCGCATAATTCCACCTCCACGCGTTGTGATTTCTATATTATTTGTCTCTTCCAGCCCTTCACTTATACCCGATTCAGAGCATAAAAAAAAGACCTATTTCTCATCTAGCTTGATAACTATAACACACCATTGTCTAATCGTCAACTAAAATTTCATAATATATTCCTTTCTTTTTCCTCATTCAGAAAGCTGAATCTGTGACTTATTTCCTATTATTTTTTAACCTTAATATAGAACCCTGGTGATTGCATTTCCTCTTTCTTCATGCTAATATGGAAATATATAGATAAGTTAGCATGCCCTTATACCGGGGATAGACATATCCTCACAGCAAAACTGATTTTGCCGTATGTATATTTCAAGGATGAAAGGAGGGGGAATAACTTTGAACACAACGACTCTGAATACTGTCTATAATCATTATCTGACTGCATACGCACCAAAGGGTACCTCTCCTTATGACACACATAAGAAGAGCGAACTTCGAAGTGTGTATAATTCCATTGTGAAATTAAATAAAGAATCTCCCCTCTATCTTATAGAAACATCAAAAGACACGAATGAATTCGCTATCGGAATAAAGGAAGGCGCCAGGCAGCTACGCAATACGATCGTATCTCTCGGCGGCGTAAATGAGGATGAAATGCTCAATAAGAAAATTGCGTATTCCAGTAATGAGAATATTGCCACTGCTTCTTATATTGGTAATTCCGCAGATACCGATTCTGTTCCTGCCATAGAAATAGAGGTCAGGAATCTTGCAAGCCCGCAGGTAAATACTGGTAATTTTCTTCCCTCTGATTCCATGGACTTAGGCACGGGTTCTTATTCTTTTGATATCAGCATCAATGATCTAAACTATGAGTTTCAATTTAATGTAAAAGAAGGAGATACCAATCAAGATTTACAGAATCGGCTTTCCCGTCTGATTACAAATTCAAATATCGGACTGGCAGCAACTACCATTGAAGATACCAACGGAAACAGTGCCCTGCGTTTACAGTCAAATGCCACCGGATTACAAAATGGAAAGAATATTCTTTTTACCGTGACCGACGACAGAACCAGCAAAACTGCAGGGGCAGTAAACTATCTGGGTATTAATGATATTACAAGACCTTCAGCAAACTCTGCCTTTCTGCTGAACGGTCAGGAGAAATCAACCAGTTCCAATAATTTTACAATCGAAAAGACTTATGAAGTAACGCTGAACGGATTGAGTTCTGCCGAAGGCGAGACTACCACAATCGGATTGAAAAATGACACCGAATCGTTAACAGAAAATATTAACTATCTGGTTCGAGGATATAATGATTTTATCAGAACGGCCTCGGAGCATCTGACTTCACGCTCCAAAAACGGGGCCTTACTTTCCGAAATGAGCCGTATTTCTTCTTATTACAGGAATGGTCTCGATTCACTGGGACTTAGTTGGGATGAAGAAGGATACATCAATGTGGATACAAAGCAACTGGAAAATGCCGCTGATTCTGACGATGCAAAAGAGTTATTCTCTTCTGTAAGAGATTTTGCAAATTCTTTATTCCGGAAATCTAATGAGGTATCCCTGAATCCGATGCAGTATGTAAACAAAACCGTAGTCTCCTATAAAAATCCGGGAAGGAACTTTGCAAGTCCGTATGTTACAAGTGCCTATAGCGGAATGATGTTCAACAGTTATTGTTAAAAATAGCGGACAGGCTTAAATATACTCCTTAATAACCACCTGGAATTTCTGCAAAAAAGGAATCATGCCATCTTGCATGGCTGCTGCAACCCGTTTATCTTCCTTGGCAATAATTGCATTACTTAATCTCTGGATCATTGCTTCTACTTCATCCGTATTAAAAACAATGCGTTCCTTATTTGTCAATGATAATGTACCATTAAAAATCTCAATAATATAATTTACACCGTCAATTACCTGGTTAAACAGATCATGTGTATCTTCTTCCTGTTCGCCAGCCAGTTCTGCCGATACCGTCTGGGCTGTCTCGATTAATCTTGGCAGATATTCATCTGCCGAAATCAGATTTTCTTTTTGCATTCTTAATAATTCTTTCGGATCTATTTCTTTTTCTTCCGCTTTGTTTTCCACTTTACTTTCCTTGTTCATTTTCATATTTCTCCTATCTTTTTGTATTGTTCATTCTTTTACTTATTATTTTGTTTTCCAAATTTATCTGTCTCCAAATTCATCATACAAAAACTTCATGCTTAACATCTTATCATCTACATAATAATCTGCATTGGGCTTTCCCATATGTAATTCATGATATTTTACATGCCATTCCTGCATCTGTTTTTCCGTAATTGTACGCCAGTCAATCCCGGTGACATAACCGCGTGCTGTAAAAAGTATGATCTCATTTCCATATTCATAAAGTTCATTAATAATACGAATCATCTTTTCATTCGGCTCTGCCATCGAATAATCCAGATCTTCTCTTTTTATCGCTATTACCCCGTCTATGTCAAAGACAAATCTCTTTCCGCCACGCTTTATCTTCAAATATTCCGATGCTCTTTCAAAATCTTCTTCGGTATCAATATCAAAATTATCTTGCATCTCGTATCCCAAGATGTTTTTTCCGCTCATCGAGTGCTGTTCCAGCACAACTGAGGATCGAACTACATCTACACTCGCATTCTGATAAAGAATCCGTGGCAGCTGCTGCCTTGGCTTATTATAGGCTTCCGGTATATCCTGCAGAATCGGGGTCATTATTCCATCATTGGCAAGATACCACATTTTATGCGGCACTTCTTTCGCAGTGGAGACACTTCTGACACTATCTGCTGATGGCTGGGAAAGCAACATCTCTATCATCGTATCAATGTCCGCTACATTTCGAATCGGATAAGTGGGACGGAGGTGCACTACAATATCAGGCTCATACGCTTCTTCCTTTTTCAGGAACTGCAGGGCATGTATAAATACATCGATATCAAGTGCTGTATCTGTGGCATACTCCTCCGGTCTGATAAATGGTGTTTCTGCTCCATACGCTCTTGCGATTGCCGCATACTCTTCGCTGTCCGTGCTAACAATAATACGATTAATATACTTTGACTTTTGCGCATGTTCAATCGAATACGCCAGCATAGGCTTTCCGTCAATCAACTTGATATTTTTATGCTTTACGCTTTTCGAACCGCTTCTTGCAGGTATAACCGCTAATATATGTTTCATAGTTTCCTCCATCTGTCTCTTTTGCAACACTAATAATCCGTCACAATACCTGCTTTAAAGATTTATGCTGCATTCCTTCAATATAACATCCGCCTTCCGTAGCATTGATGATCTCTATCTCATCCTTTATTTCTTTTATCCGGCGCTCTATCCATTCCCGATAAAGGATAAATTTATAATCTGCCATTACGGTATCATTATAGAATCCTTTTATTGGTATCAGGTCTTTTTTATCTGATGCAATCAGGCCTGAGG
>JAEWWQ010000237.1 GCA_023458855.1 Bacillota bacterium | reverse complement strand
GTATGCGTCAATATATAAGGATATTGCCCTTGCAGTGAATACGGACAGCAGTGAGTTAGTGGAACAGATGGACAAGTCTGGGATATCGTATGTCTATATTGCCAGAGAGGAAGAATTGGCCGGTGATTATGTATCAAAGATGAGCGTTATAAAGGATACACTAATAAAAGTTGAGGAACAGACAAAGAAGTGTTATGATATCACAGTAGATCTGGATCTGACCTCACCGATACGGACAGCAGAGGATATCAGGGGTACGATAGAAGCGCTGCTTGCAGATAAGGATGCAGATATCTCGTATAGTGTGACAGAATCAAGGCGTTCTCCCTATTTTAATATGGTATGCAGAAAAGAAAATGGGTATTATAATACAGTATTGAAGAGTGAATTTGTATCAAGGCAGCAGGTACCGGCGTGCTTCGATATGAATGCATCGATTTATGCATATCGCAGAGGATATCTGTCGGAAGGACAGGCGAGTGAGCGGAATGCGGTGATATGGAAGATGCCGGATACGGCAGTATTGGATATTGACAGTGAAGAAGATTATGAGTTGTTGGGCATTCTGATGCAGCACTTTGCAGCGAAGAGAGAAGAGATACACGCAATTTTGGACAAGGCAGAAGCAATAGCAATAGCAGGATCTGAAGGTGCGGGAATATAGAAGGCAATGATCAAAGGAATGAGATAAGATGAAGATAATAGACAGAATTGACAATAGAATCGAAAAGTTAGGCCAGATTCAGTGGTACAGATATCTTAACATAGGCATGCTTGCAGTTATGCTGCTCCAGTTCCTGGCAGTGGTATATGTGAACCTTTTTCAGATGCGCTACCACATGGGATATGATGTATCCTCCTATATGATCAAGGCAATAGAAGTATGGAAACAGAAGACATTGTTTGTTGATTTCTGGCAGCATCAGACGACGCTATATATTGATAATGCGATGCCGATTGCTGCTTTGTTATATGGAATATCCGGTGATATTTTTATCTCCTACGGGATTGCGAATATTATTGTTACCCTATTATTGCTGCTGGTCTTTGCAAGTATCTGTAAGGAGCTGGGATTACAGAAGACAGCGGGTCTGATCTGTATGAATCTGTTCTTATGTCCATTCCTGATGGAAAGCCTGAATAACTGGAATGATCTTGGCTATTTCTCCATGATGTTTACTTCTATGGCATCGTATGGCGTAAAGTCGTTGACCGTATTGATGATTGTAAAGACGACGCTGAATCTGGAACGGGAAAAAGCGAACCGGGGACTCTTGGTCGCAGCCTCTTTCCTTAGTTTTATCGCAGGTCTTTCCAGTGGTTTCTATGTGGCAGTGACGGTTATGGTGCCTTGCGGATTATATATCATGACCAGATTATTAATTAAAAATAATATAAGAGCGATCTGGAATAAGCAGACAGCATATGTAATTGGAAATGGTGCACTATTATTTTTGGGAAAGATGATATCAGAGAAGGTGATACACTTCGTATCTTCAGACAGTGATATGGTATGGGTCAGCCTGGAGCAGTTTGTGAAGAATCTTGCTTCTATTTTTGTGGGATTTTTGCAGTTGATGCAGGCACTGCCGCAGGATGCAGGAATGGAGATCCTGAATCGGCATGGGGTGATCTATCTCTTCCCGTTCTTTATCGTAATGGTCTGTTTACTGGCATTTGTATCTGTACTGGTACAGGTATGCAGAAGATACGAAGAACCGGGACAGGCGTTACTGTTGATTTATGTTGTAGTATTTAACGTATTTCTGTTTTCAATCGTGTATACCACATATGGCGGACGAATCTTCGAGGAACGATATCTGATAGAACTGTTCCTGATGATCATCCTGCTGGTGGGAATCTTCTTAAACAGTCTGAATGATAATCTGATTTTCAAGGGCTTGCTGGTACTTGGACTGATCGGAAGTATCGTGATTATTGATGTGAAATCGGATTACACGTATATGACTACTCTGAATAATTATAATGAATTAAAGGAAATTACGGAAAAGGTGTCTGAACTGGATTCACCGGTCGTCTATCTGATCGGTGATGATATCATGTGCGAACAGCGTAATCTTCGTCCGATCGATACCACAAAAGTATACAAGTCCTTTAACGAGACCGGTTCGGTGCATCATTATGGAGACTATACTTATTACGATGAAAACGGCGAGTATAGCGGGGGCACGATCATGATTACCACGGAGGAAAGCTATCCGAAGATACCTGGATATATTATTGACAAATATACGTATTATGATGAAGTAGGCAAGTATAAAATATATACCTCCGACGAGAATATAATTGATAATATGGCTGGAATCACAAGATTTCCGGTGAGCGTGGACTATCCGTATACCCCGGAGGTTGAGACACAGAATGGCACACTTCAGGAGAACGGTACTTTTCTGACAGACGGAACGGAAGGCTGTGTCTTCCAGAGCGAGCCTGCCGATGTCGTGGAGGGCACATATGACATTACTGTCAATTATGAGATAACAGAAAGCAGTGCCAAGGAACCGGCAAGATTTGAGATCGTACTGGGTGATACGACGAAGCTGACAGAAGTACTCGATGTCGGCAGCGGGAAAAAAGAGATAAAGAATGTATCATTTAGAACAGAGGATACTGTTTCTCAGATGATGTACCGCATAACAGAAGCGCAGGGCACGAAGATCAGGATAGCATCAATCCAATTTGTTAGGAAGGAAGGAAAGTAGGTGACCAGACAAATGAGGAAGAAAATATATACTTGTTTTTGTACGGATGTCATTCATGAAGGGCACAGGAATATCATAGAGCAGGCCAAAAAATACGGCGATGTCACCATTGGAGTATTGAGTGATGAGGCCATGATCAGATATAACCGTTTTCCTACGATTCCTTTTGAGCAGAGAGTAAATCTGGTAAAGGAAATAGAGGGAATAGAGGAAGTGGTCATCCAGAATACGATTATGTATGATGGAATCATTGAGAGCATCAGACCGGATTATGTCATCCATGGGGATAACTGGAAGAGTGGCCCGGAAGCTGCCATCAGAAATAATGTGCTGCATTTATTGAGTCAGTATGGGGGACAATTGATTGAAGTCCCATACACCTACAACGAAAATGTACGTAAGATCGATGACAGGATAAAGGAAAAACTGGCAATGCCGGAATTCAGAAGAAAAAGGTTACGTCAGCTTCTGGCAATGCGTGACATTGTAAAAACGCTGGAGGTACACAGCGGGCTTACCGGACTGATTGCAGAGAAGACGGTAGTGGAAGACGGAGAGAATCTGGATCAGTTCGATGCCATGTGGATATCGAGCTTATGTGATTCTACGGCCAAAGGAAAACCGGATATCGAACTGGTGGATATGTCATCCAGGCTTAGAACGATTGATGACGTGATGGAGGTCACGACCAAACCGATTATCCTGGATGGGGATACGGGCGGACTGATTGAACATTTTGTGTATAATGTCAGGACACTGGAGCGAATGGGCGTGTCAGCTGTTATTATTGAGGACAAGACGGGATTAAAGAAAAATTCGCTGTTCGGAACAGAAGTAGAGCAAAGCCAGGACAGCATTCAGAACTTCTGTAATAAGATAAGTGCAGGAAAAAATGTACAGAGAACAGATGATTTTATGATCATCGCGCGGATCGAAAGTCTGATTCTGGAAAAAGGCATGGAGGATGCTCTGACAAGGGCGAGGGCCTATGTGGCAGCAGGCGCAGATGGCATTATGATACATAGCAGAAGGAAGTCTCCGGATGAGATATTTGAATTCTGCGATACATTCAGACAGGAAGATAAGGAGACACCGATCGTGGTGGTTCCGACTTCGTTTAACAGCGTTACAGAGGCAGAACTGGCTTCCCACGGTGTCAATATTGTGATTTATGCGAATCAGCTGACCAGGAGTGCGTTCCCGGCGATGAGCGAGACAGCAAAGGAGATATTGAAGCATCATCGTGCACTTGAGGTGGATGCAAGACTTATGCCATTTCAGGATATTATTACATTAATTGAAGAATTGTAGGGTAAGATAAGTATGGAAAATGCATTTTTAATGGCGGCAGGAATGGGAACAAGATTACGTCCGCTGACAGATACGGTGCCAAAACCGCTTGTAAAGGTACACGGTGTACCGATGATAGAGACAGTGATCGAGGGACTGTTGTCAAGAAAAGTGGATACGATATATATCATTGTAGGATATCTCAAAGAGCAGTTTTTATATCTGGAGACGAAATATAGCAATGTGAAGTTAATAGAAAATACGGAATATCAATGGATCAATAATATCTCCTCCATCTATGCGGTAAAGGAGCTGCTGGGGGAGGCGGACTGCTTTATTTGCGAAGCGGACCTTTATATCCCGGATAAGACGGTCTTTGATGTGGAACTTGACCGGTCCTGCTATTTTGGAAAGATGGTGAGCGGATATTCTGCCGACTGGGTATTTGAGCAGCAGGACAATGTGATCACCCGTGTGGGAAAAGGCGGAACCGATTGCTACAATATGGTAGGCATTTCCTATTTTCATAAAAAGGATGCGGGGCAGATTGCCGATGCGATTGCATACGCATACACACAGCCGGACTTCGAGAATCTGTTTTGGGATGAGATAGTCGACCGTGAATTAGATGCCTTACAATTGACCGTTCATCCGGTACAGGAAGGTCAGATTGTTGAAATTGATAATCTGGAAGAATTACAGGCAGTTGATCCTTCTTATAGAAGTAAGACCCGAACGATCCTGTTGAATCCGGGACCTGCCACGACGACGGAAAGCGTTAAGATGGCACAGATCGTTCCGGATATCTGTCCAAGGGAAAAAGAGTTTGCGGATATCATGAAGGACATGAGGGCGGATCTGACGAAGATCGTACATGGAGATCCGGACAGAGATACCACGGTCATGTTCTGTGGTTCGGGAACGATTAATATGGATGTCTGCCTGAATTCACTGGTGCCGGAAGGTGGTAAAGTACTCATTATCAATAACGGTGCTTACAGTGAGAGAGCAGCCGAGATCTGTGAATATTATGGGATTCCTTTTGTCAATGCAGCTTTTGCATATGATGAATTGCCAGACCTTGCCAAGATAGAGGAACTATTAAAAACAGAGGATAAGATTTCCTTAGTCTATGTGACCCATAATGAGACAGGAACCGGAATCCTGAATCCGATCCGCGAGATTGGTGCCCTGGCACATAAGTATGAGGCGATTTCAGTGGTAGATACCACCTCCACCTATGCCATGCGCCCAATTGATATGGAGGCAGATCATATTGATTTCTGTATGTCGTCGGCGCAAAAAGGGTTAATGGCGATGACAGGACTTTCCTTTGTCGTAGGAAAAAAGGAAATCATTCAAAAATCAAAGGATTATCCAAAGCGTTCTTATTATTGCAATTTATACATGCAATATAAGTTCTTTGAAGAAAAAGGTGAGATGCATTTTACGCCGCCGGTACAGACTATTTATGCTGCGAAGCAGGCAATCAAAGAATATTTTGCTGAGGGCGAGAGTGAAAAGTGGGCACGTCATACCAGAGTCTTTGAAGCGATCCACAGAGGAATAGAGGAACTGGGCTTTCAAGATCTGATAAAGAGAGAATGGCAGGCAGGGCTGGTCGTATCCGTATTGTATCCCACCGATCCCAACTGGGACTTTGAGAAGATCCATGATTACTGTTATGAACGTGGATTTACGATATATCCGGGAAAGGTGTCGCGGACGGATACGTTCCGCTTATGTGCGTTAGGAGCGATAGATGAGCCGGACATCAGAGACTTTTTTAAAGTATTAAGAGAAGCGTTGACCGAGAATCATGTAAAGATACCGGTGGAATATAAATAACGAAGAGGTGTAAGTATGCAGGTAGGAGTTTTTGCAGATCAGATCAGAGAATTGGGGATAGAGACCATTGCCGGAGTTCCGGATTCCACGTTGCAGACATTTTGTGAGTATCTGAATTTTGACAAGGTAAGACCATTTCAGCATTATGTGCCTGCCAATGAAGGCGCAGCAGTCGGTCTTGCAATAGGCGCTTATCTTGCAACAGGGAAAGCGGCTTGTGTATACATGCAGAACAGCGGTCTCGGAAACATTGTGAATCCGCTGACCTCTCTGGTGAACGGAGAGGTATATGGTGTCCCGATGCTGTTTATCATCGGCTGGCGGGGCGAGCCGGGGGAACATGACGAACCGCAGCACAAATTTATGGGAAAAATAACAGAAAGTCTTTTGGACTGTCTTGAGATAGAGCATGGTGTGGTGGATAAGAACACAACAGACGAACAGGCAGTGCTATTATTTGAGAAAGCAGGCAGATGCCTGAAGGAAAATAAACAGTACGCCCTGATAGTGAAAAAAGGCACCTTTGAGAAAGAAAAGTATCAGAAATATGACAACGGGTATGAACTGTCGCGTGAAGAGACGATTGCAGTCCTGTTAGAGCATATGGCGGAAGAGGATGTCATCGTATCCACTACTGGTAAGATATCCAGAGAGGTATATGAACAATGTGATGCCATGGGCAGAAGCCACGACCAGGCATTTCTCACAGTAGGAGGAATGGGACATGCCTCCATGATCGCTTTGCAGATAGCAAAGTCGCATAAGGAGAAACGCGTCGTGTGTCTGGATGGTGACGGTGCAGTGCTGATGCATATGGGAAGCCTTGCATTTATTGGTGCGGAGGCACCGGATAATTTTATTCATATTCTCCTGAATAATGATGTCCATGAATCCGTAGGTGGTATGCCGACGGGTGCGTGTGGATTACGATATCAGGAAATCGCAGCCTCCTGTGGGTATCGTGAGACTTATTGCATCCGGACGGAATCGGAACTGAAATACATCGGGAAGAAAATGGATAAATTGACAGGTCCGGTTTTTGCAGAGATCTTAGTCCGGAATGCCTCCAGGGAAGACCTTGGAAGACCGGTGGAATCGGCGCGGCAGAATCTGGAACAATTTATGAAATATCATGAATTTGTCAGGAGATAAGGCGATGAAAGTATTACATCTACTAAGTGCAGGAAATATCGGCGGGATAGAAGTGTTGTGTAAGGACATTGCACAGAATAATAAAGAGGATAATCTGTTTGCGTTCCTTTTTGCAGGAGGAGCAATTGAAGATAAGATCAGACAGATCGGCGCTCCCGTGTATTCTGTCTATAAAGAAAAAAAATGGAATGTATGGAAAAGAATAAAGAGACTGAAAGAAGTCTTGGAACAAAATCAGGTGAAAGTAGTACTTGTCCACAATGACGGGATTTCTATACTGATTTATTATCTTCTGTTGGCGGCTTTGAAAAAGGATATCTATTTTGTAAGATATTTTCACTCTGTTTTTGAAGAAAAATACTACTATGATGGAAATGTGATAACGAATCAGCTGAAAAAATATCTGATCCGTCAATCCCTTAGGAGATCAGACAGGATCGTGGCGGTATCAGAGTGCGTAAAACAAAGTTTTATCGATCATTTTGAAGTGGACCCGCAAAAAATGCAGGTGATTTATAACGGAATCAGTGAAGCATTTTTTGAGGATACGGTTTCAGAGAGAGAAAAAAGCAAAAAGGACAGAGCGGAAATCATATATGTGGGAAGGCTCGTGGAGGTAAAAGGCATTGATATTCTGTTAGATGCATTTTGCAGATTGCTGGAGAAAAAACCGGAAACCATATTGCGTCTGGTAGGAGATGGGGAAGAAAGACAACGATATCAGGAACAGGTGCGGTCCATGGGAATGGAACAAAGTGTAATATTTGAGGGATTTCAGATGGAAAAGGAGAAGTACTTCAAAGCGGCAGATATTTTCGTATATCCGTCCAGATGCGAAGAAGCCTTTGGAATCTCTATCGTGGAAGCGATGGCATATGGATTATTATGCATCGCATCGAAGGCTGGCGGAATCCCTGAGATCATAAAAGACGGACAGAATGGCTTTTTATTTAAAAATGAGGACAGTATGGATCTGGAAAAAAAATTGCTGCTGGCAATCTCATCCATAGAAGAAAGACAGGGGCAGGAGATGTCATTACGGGCAAAAGAGACTGCTCATTTTTTTACCATCGGGAACACAATGGAACAGTTGCAGGAACTGTATGAATCATTGGCAGAGTGCCGCTTGTAGCGGCATGTCGGAAAGTGTGGAAAATATGACGGATTACGAACTGAGAAGGGTACAGAAATTACAGCTGGGCATTCTGAAGGAAGTAAAGAGAGTATGCGAAAAAAATAACATCAGATATTTTCTGGATGCGGGAACGCTCCTGGGGGCCATCAGACATGATGGCTTCATTCCGTGGGACGATGATCTGGATATTGCTATGGAACGCTCAGAATATGAGCGTTTCATTCGGGTAGCGCAGAAAGAGCTGGGGGAAGCGTATTTTCTGCAGACGCAGGATACGGATGTGCATTATGGGCTTCCCTTTGCCAAGGTAAGATTATGCGGGACACAATTTTTAGAGAATAAGTCTAAAAAATCAAAGGCGCGGGATGAGATCTTCATAGATATATTTCCTTATGATACGATGCCGGAAGGGCGCTTTCAGCAGAAAAAAGTAGCGTTTCAATTGAAAGTTCTGTCACACCTGAATCTGATAAAGCACGGGTATGAGGTATGGAGCGGAGAAGGAACTGCAAATATGATAAAGTTCCTGCCATTTCGCCTGCTTGCACTTATTTTCAGTAAGTCGTACATAAAAAATAAAATAAAACAAATGATTATTACGGAAAATAAACAGAAAAGTCATAGAGTGTGGATACAGGATGGGCAGAATTATATGAGGTGGAATTATCCTGCTGATCTGCTGCAGCATTTTACCGAGCATGTGTTTGAAGATGAGAGTTTTCCTGTTCCGGCAGAATATGATACCTGGCTGAAGATAACGTATGGGGACTATATGCAATTGCCGCCGGAGGATCAGCGTGGGGACTATCACCAGATTATTACGATAAATTTTGGAAAATATGCAGATAAGGATAGAGTTTAGAAATATTTAATAGTTAGGCATATTTAATTTTATAATTATTTAATTTGACACAATATGGAAGAAAACTTATTCTTATGTATAGTGCATGATAAAGGAACATCTGTATGAAAAAGTTAGAGGAAGAACAGGTAGAAAGAGAATACGTTGCAAAAAGACATCTCTTTATAAAACGTGCAGTAATTTTATTTACTGTGCTCTGCATATTTTTTTTGATATGGGTCAGCTTTGTTCTGATAGAGAATGCGGGGAAAACTGGAAAAAAGGAAACAGGCCTCACTCTTTATGTGACACATATCAGCAGCGGAAGTTCTAAGAATATCTCACAAGAGGCAATTCAGTGGTGGCATAATGATACAGATGATAAATACTATTTTTTCTTACCGTCGTCTACAGATCTGAATGCATTAAGGTTAGGCATTGAAGGTGCGGATGCTGTCTATCTGGACGGAACCAGGATCCGCAATACCGAAAAATTCAGGATAACAGTAGGAGAGCATACCGTAACGACAAAGACCGGTGAGAAGTCTTATCAGCTGGTAGTCATGCAGTCCGCGAATCTGGCCGCAATGTTTGTTACCACGAAGTCAGGGAGCATGGAGTATATTGATGCGGCAAAGGAAAACAGGGAAAGTGCCACTGTTTTGATTATGAATGAAAATGGTGATGCATCCTATGTAGGTCCTCTGGAATATATAAAAGGAAGAGGAAATGTGACCTGGGAGAATTCTGAGAAAAAGGGATATCATATTAAATTCCCGAAAAAAGAAGATCTCTTTCATATGGGAGCGGCAAAAGACTGGGTTCTTCTGGCGAATGATTTTGACGCGAGCATGCTGAGAAATACGACGACATATGAGTTCGCAGCAAATTCAGGAGTGGCATTTACCCCGGAATCAACCTTCCTGGATATCTATATGAATGGACAATACTGGGGAACTTATCAATTGTGTGAGAAGATAGAAGTCGATAGCGAGAGAGTTGCTATTCCAGATCTTACCGGAAAAACAGAAAAAGCAAACCCAGGAATCGAGTTGTCGGAATGTACAAGATTCGGCACAGAGACCGTACAGGATAGTATGACAGTGCCGGGTACGATGATGGGCTATGAGATACCTGAGGATCCGTCTGATATTACCGGAGGCTATCTGCTGGAACTGGAGATCGGAGGAAGATATGTGCATGAAACTGCTGGATTTGTAACAAGCAGAAATCGTGCCGTGATCATTCAAAGTCCCAAATACCCTTCCAGGAATCAGACTGCCTATATATCGAATCTGTATCAGGAATTTGAAGATGCCGTGTATGAATTTGATGG